>NZ_JBDJLM010000008.1:0-123760 GCF_039673365.1 Pseudomonas sp. TWI923
ACACCACATCCCCTGTGTTTTGTTCGTGGGTGTGGTTTCCCCCCGCTATGGGACAGTAAGGCCGAGCGCTGATAGTGCGTTAGAAGCTGTCGCCAGGCACGCGCACCCAGCCCTCCATCAGCACCCGAGCACTGCGGCTCATGATTGCTTTGGTCACGGTCCATTGCCCGTCCACCTGGCGGGCTTGTGCTCCCACGCGCAATGTCCCGGACGGATGACCGAAGCGCACCGCACTTCGTTCGCCACCGCCTGCGGCAAGGTTGACCAGGGTCCCGGGGATCGCCGCGGCCGTGCCAATGGCCACCGCCGCGGTGCCCATCATGGCGTGGTGCAACTTGCCCATGGACAGGGCGCGCACCAGCAAATCGACATCGCCCGCATTGACCACTTTGCCGCTGGAAGCAGTGTAGGTGGTTGGCGGCGCGACGAACGCGACCTTGGGGGTGTGCTGACGCCCGGCAGCCTGGTCGATATGTTCGATCAGCCCCATGCGCACCGCGCCGTGGGCGCGAATGGTCTCGAACCACGCCAGTGCAGCGACGTCACCGTTGATCGCGTCCTGAAGTTCGGTGCCGGTGTAATCGAGGTCGGCGGCATTTATGAAGATGGTCGGGATGCCGGCGTTGATCAGGGTTGCCTTGAAGGTGCCGACACCCGGTACGTCAAGGTCGTCGACCAGATTGCCGGTGGGGAACATCGCCCCGCCGTCACCGTCCTCGTCGGCGGCCGGATCGAGGAACTCCAGCTGCACCTCGGCGGCCGGGAAGGTCACGCCGTCGAGTTCGAAATCACCGGTTTCCTGTACCTCACCCTCGGTGATCGGCACATGGGCGATGATGGTCTTGCCGATGTTGGCCTGCCAGATGCGCACGGTGGCGACACCGTTGCGTGGCACCCGCGCGGGGTCGACCAGGCCGCCGCTGATGGCGAACGAACCGACCGCAGCCGAGAGGTTGCCGCAGTTGCCGCTCCAGTCGACGAAGGCCTTGTCGATCGACACCTGGCCGAACAGGTAGTCGACATCATGGTCGGGCTTGATGCTTTTCGACAGGATTACGGTCTTGCTGGTGCTGGACGTCGCGCCGCCCATGCCGTCGATCTGCTTGCCGTAGGGGTCGGGGCTGCCGATCACCCGCAGCAGCAAGGCATCGCGGGCGGGGCCTGGGATCTGCGCCTGTTCGGGCAGGTCCTGCAGGCGGAAGAACACGCCTTTGCTGGTGCCGCCACGGATGTAGGTGGCGGGGATTCTGATTTGCGGTACATGTGTCATGGTCAATTCCTGTCTTGCACGACACCCTGTGGGAGCGGGTTTACCCGCGAAGGCGTTTGATCAAGCAATGATGTTGATCCTGCCGACGCATTCGCGGGTAAACCCGCTCCCACAGGGGCCATGCTGCTCCTGTTAGGCCGTGCCTTCCAGGAAGTCCTGGGCAAAGCGCTGCAGCACCCCGCCCGCCTCGTAGATCGACACTTCTTCGGCGGTATCCAGGCGGCAGGTCACCGGCACCTCGACACGCTCACCATTGCGCCGCGTGACCACCAGGGTCAGCGTGGCGCGTGGCTTGCGCTCACCGAGCACGTCATAGACCTCGCTACCATCGAGCCCCAGGGTCTTGCGGTCGGTCCCTGGCTTGAACTCCAGCGGCAGCACACCCATGCCCACCAGGTTGGTGCGGTGGATACGCTCGAAGCCTTCGGCGACGATCGCCTCGACCCCCGCCAGGCGCACGCCCTTGGCCGCCCAGTCACGGGACGAACCCTGGCCGTAGTCGGCACCGGCGACGATGATCAACGGCTGCTTGCGCTGCATGTAGGTTTCGATGGCTTCCCACATACGGGTCACCTTGCCTTCCGGCTCGATGCGCGCCAGCGAACCCTGCTTCACGCTGCCGTCGTCCTTGCGCACCATCTCGTTGAATAGCTTGGGGTTGGCGAAGGTGGCGCGCTGGGCGGTCAGGTGGTCGCCACGGTGGGTGGCGTAGGAGTTGAAGTCTTCTTCCGGCAGGCCCATCTTCGCCAGGTACTCACCCGCGGCGCTGTCGAGCATGATGGCGTTGGACGGCGACAGGTGGTCGGTGGTGATGTTGTCCGGCAGCACCGCCAGCGGGCGCATGCCGCGCAGGGTGCGCTCACCGGCCAGGGCGCCTTCCCAGTAAGGCGGGCGGCGAATGTAGGTGCTCATCGGGCGCCAGTCGTACAGCGGCGCGACCTTCGGCCCCTTGTCCTCCTCGATGGTGAACATCGGGATGTACACCTGGCGGAACTGCTCCGGCTTGACCGAAGCACGTACTACGGCGTCGATTTCCTCGTCGCTCGGCCAGATGTCCTTCAGGCGGATTTCCTTGCCGTCCACCACGCCCAGCACATCCTTCTCGATATCGAAGCGGATGGTGCCGGCGATGGCGTAGGCCACCACCAGCGGCGGCGAGGCGAGGAAAGCCTGCTTGGCGTACGGGTGGATACGCCCGTCGAAGTTGCGGTTGCCCGACAGCACGGCGGTGGCGTACAGGTCGCGGTCGATGATCTCCTGCTGGATCACCGGGTCCAGTGCACCGGACATGCCGTTGCAGGTGGTGCAGGCGAAGGCGACGACACCAAAGCCCAACTGCTCCAGCTCCTGCTCGAGCCCGGCCTCCTTGAGGTACAGCTGCACGGTCTTGGAGCCCGGCGCCAGCGACGACTTGACCCATGGCTTGCGGGCCAGGCCGAGCTTGTTGGCGTTGCGCGCCAGCAGGCCCGCGGCGATCACGTTGCGCGGGTTGCTGGTGTTGGTGCAGCTGGTGATGGCGGCGATGATCACCGCGCCGTCCGGCATTTGCCCCGGCACTTCCTGCCACTGCCCGGCAATGCCCTTGGCCGCCAGGTCGCTGGTGGCTACCCGGGCGTGCGGGTTGGACGGGCCGGCCATGTTGCGCACCACGCTCGACAGGTCGAAGCTCAGGGTGCGCTCGTACTCGGCCTTGGCCAGGCTGTCGGCCCACAGGCCGGCGGCCTTGGCGTAGGTCTCGACCAACTGCACCTGCTGCTCATCGCGGCCGGTGAGCTTGAGGTAGTCGATGGTCTGCTGGTCGATGGCGAACATCGCCGCGGTGGCGCCGTATTCCGGGGCCATGTTGGAGATGGTGGCACGGTCGCCCAGGGTCAGCGCGCTGGCCCCCACACCATGGAACTCGAGGTAGGCACCCACCACCTTCTGCTTGCGCAGGAACTCGGTCAGCGCCAGCACCAGGTCGGTGGCGGTGATGTTCGGCGCCAGGCGACCGGTCAGTTCGACGCCGACGATTTCCGGCAGGCGCATCCACGAGGCGCGACCGAGCATCACGTTCTCGGCCTCCAGGCCACCGACGCCGATGGCGATCACGCCCAGGGCGTCGACGTGCGGGGTGTGGCTGTCGGTGCCGACGCAGGTGTCCGGGTAGGCCACGCCACGTTCGCTGTGGATCACCGGCGACATCTTCTCCAGGTTGATCTGGTGCATGATGCCGTTGCCCGGCTGGATCACGTCGACGTTCTTGAACGCCTTCTTGGTCCAGTTGATGAAGTGGAAGCGGTCTTCGTTGCGTCGGTCTTCGATGGCGCGGTTCTTCTCGAAGGCCTGCGGGTCGAAGCCGCCGCACTCCACCGCCAGCGAGTGGTCGACGATCAGCTGTACCGGCACCACCGGGTTGACTGCGGCGGGGTCGCCGCCCTTGTCGGCGATGGCGTCGCGCAGGCCGGCCAGGTCCACCAGCGCGGTCTGGCCGAGGATGTCGTGGCACACCACGCGGGCCGGGAACCAGGGGAAATCGAGGTCGCGCTTGCGTTCGATCAGCTGTTCGAGCGATGCATCGAGGGTGGCCGGATCACAGCGGCGTACGAGGTTTTCGGCCAGTACGCGGGAGGTATACGGCAGGCCATCGTAGGCGCCGGGCTTGATTGCCTCGACCGCGGCGCGGGCGTCGTAGTAGTCCAGGGCGGTGCCTGGCAGGGACTTGCGGAATGCGCTGTTCATATCGTTATCTGGCTCGGTCACGGTATTCAGTAAGCAGGTCTGGCCTCGGGGGCGCTACGCGCCCCTTTCGCGACACAAGGCCGCTCCTACAAGGACTGCGCCGCACCTGTAGGAGCGGCCTTGTGTCGCGAAAGGGCTGCGCAGCAGCCCCAGCGATCTATTCCTCAACGCTGTTCGATCGGCACGAACTGGCGCTGCTCGACGCCGGTGTATTCGGCGCTCGGGCGGATGATGCGGTTATTGGCGCGCTGCTCGAATACGTGCGCGGCCCAGCCGGTCAGGCGCGAGCAGACGAAGATCGGAGTGAACAGCTTGGTCGGGATGCCCATGAAGTGGTACGCCGAGGCATGGTAGAAGTCGGCGTTGGGGAACAGGCGCTTCTGCTCCCACATGGTCTTGTCGATCGCTTCGGAGACCGGGTACAGCACCTTGTCACCCACTTCGTCAGCCAGCTGTTTCGACCAGCCCTTGATCACCTCGTTGCGCGGGTCGGACTCTTTGTAGATGGCGTGGCCGAAGCCCATGATCTTGTCCTTGCGCTCGAGCATGCGCAGCAGCTCGGCGGTAGCTTCCTGCGGGCTCTGGAAGCGCTCGATCAGCTCCATTGCCGCTTCGTTGGCGCCACCGTGCAGCGGGCCACGCAGCGAGCCGATGGCGGCAGTGATGCAGGAATACAGGTCCGACAGGGTCGAGGCACAGACCCGGGCGGTGAAGGTCGAGGCGTTGAACTCGTGCTCGGCATACAGGATCAGCGAGACGTTCATCACCTTGACGTGCAGCGCGCTTGGCTTCTTGCCGTGCAGCAGGTGCAGGAAGTGGCCGCCAATGGTGTCTTCGTCGCTGCTGCAGTCGATGCGCACGCCGTGATGGGTGAAGCGGTACCAGTAGCACATCACTGCCGGGAACAGCGCCAGCAGGCGGTCGGTCTTGTCGTGCTGGGCATCGAAGGTCAGCTCCGGCTCCAGGGTACCGAGCACCGAGCAGCCGGTGCGCATCACGTCCATCGGGTGGGCGTCGCGCGGAATGCGTTCGAGCACTTCCTTGAGCGCCTGCGGCAGGTCGCGCAGGCCCTTGAGCTTGCGCTTGTAGTCGGCCAGCTCGGCCTTGCTCGGCAGCTCGCCGTACAGCAGCAGGTAGGCGACTTCCTCGAACTCGGCGCCGGCGGCCAGGTCGCGCACGTCATAGCCGCGGTAGGTCAGGCCGGCGCCGGCCTGGCCGACGGTCGACAGGGCGGTCTGCCCGGCCACCTGGCCACGCAGGCCTGCGCCACTGAGTACTTTTGCTTCGGCCATGGTGTTTCTCCTTTCTTGAATTTGTTATCGAGGTCTTTCTGGCTAATTCGGGTGGCTATACCGGCCCATCGCCGGCAAGCCGGCTCCCACCAAAAGCAGGCTTGCGCAATCCTGTGGGAGCTGGCTTGCCAGCGATGAGGCCCTCACGGCCTTAACCTTTTTTCTGGGCGAACAACGCATCGAGGCTCTGCTCGAAGGCGTGGTAGCCGATGGCATCGTAGAGCTCCATGCGGGTCTGCATGGTGTCGACCACGTTCTTCTGCGTGCCGTCGCGGCGCAGGGCGGTGTAGACGTTCTCGGCAGCCTTGTTCATGGCACGGAAGGCCGACAGCGGGTACAGCACCAGCGACACGTCCACCGAGGCCAGCTCTTCGGTGGTGTACAGCGGCGTCGCGCCGAATTCGGTGATGTTGGCCAGGATCGGGGCTTTCACCCGGTCGGCGAAGGTCTTGTACATCGACAGTTCAGTGATGGCTTCCGGGAAGATCATGTCGGCGCCGGCCTCGATGCAGGCGGCGGCACGGTCCAGGGCTGCGTTCAGGCCTTCCACCGCCAGGGCGTCGGTACGCGCCATGATCACGAAGCTGTCATCGGTGCGCGCATCCACCGCGGCCTTGATGCGGTCGACCATCTCCTGCTGGGAAACGATCTCCTTGTTCGGCCGGTGGCCACAGCGCTTGGCGCCGACCTGGTCTTCGATATGGATGGCGGCGGCGCCGAACTTGCTCATCGACTTGACGGTGCGGGCAACGTTGAAGGCCGAGGCACCGAAACCGGTGTCGACATCCACCAGCAGCGGCAGGTCGCACACGT
Organism: Pseudomonas sp. TWI923; assembly: GCF_039673365.1. Lineage (NCBI taxonomy): Bacteria > Pseudomonadati > Pseudomonadota > Gammaproteobacteria > Pseudomonadales > Pseudomonadaceae > Pseudomonas > Pseudomonas sp. TWI923. Next base: position 6,097 of record NZ_JBDJLM010000008.1, read on the forward strand.
CGGTGATGCGGCGCACGTCGGTGAGCACATCGTCCAGGTTGCTGATGCCCAGGTCCGGAAGGCCCAGGGACCCGGCGGCGACACCGCCACCGGACAGGTAGATGGCCTTGAAGCCGGCGCGCTTGGCCAGCAGAGCGTGGTTGGCGTTGATGGTCCCGACCACCTGCAGCGGATGTTCGGCGGCAACCGCGTCACGGAAACGCTGACCGGGCGTGCTCTTCACTGTCATGACTCACCTCGTGGGCTATTGTTGTCGGCGCCTTGGTAGTGACGCTCGATATTGCGTTTGGACGCGCCGATGTGGCGACGCATCAGGAGTTCTGCGAGTTCGCCGTCGCGGGCTTCGATGGCGTCGAGAATGCGGTGGTGCTCGGCAAAGGCCTGGCGTGGCCGATTGGGCGTGGTCGAGAACTGGAGGCGGTACATGCGCACCAGTTGATAGAGCTCGCCGCAGAGCATCTTGTAGAGGGTCTGGTTGCCGCTGCCCTGGATGATCCGGTAGTGGAAGTCGTGATCGCCTTCCTGCTGGTAGTAGCCCTGCCCGGCCTGAAACGCGGCGTCGCGCTCATGGGTGTCGAGCACTTCGCGTAGTTCGTCGATCGCGGCCTGGCTCATGCGCTCGGCGGCCAGCCGGCAGGCCATGCCTTCGAGCGACTCGCGGATTTCGTAGAGTTCGATCAGTTCGGCATGCCCGAGCGACACCACCCGCGCACCGACGTGCGGCACCCGCACCAGCAGGCGTTGGCCCTCCAGCCGGTGAATCGCCTCGCGCAGCGGGCCGCGGCTGATGCCATAGGTGCGCGCCAGTTCCGGCTCGGAGATCTTGCTGCCGGGGGCGATTTCGCCTTTGACGATGGCCGCCTGGATGCGCCGGAAGACGTTTTCCGAGAGGGTCTCGGTCTCGTCCTGCAGGATTGGGGTGGCTTGGGCTGTGTCCAGCATGATTGTCGACACCTTCGCATTCAATGACGGCAAAACTAGCTAAACAGACCAGAAGAGTCAAAGACAAAAAGAACATTGTCGACAATTGTCTAATAACGAACTTACCGCATCGCGGTGGGGTCTGATCGCGGGTGCGCTGGCGTCAACACATCGGCGTGATAGAATGCCGCGCTCCTTCGGGAGCATGGATACGCTGCCTGTCATCATTTCATGCTGATGGCAGGCCAATAGGGACGCTTGGCCAGTCGCCTTGCCCTGAACCCCGCACAGCACCGCGCCAGGATTATGAGACCCATACCCGCTTTATTGCTGCTCTGCCTGACTCTGCTGCCGGCCCTTGCGCCTGCGGCGGAGAAAACCGTCTATGGCCTGAACGAATACGCGCGCCTGGGCGACCTCGACCTGGAAGTGGCGGCCAAACTCGACACCGGCGCCAAGACCGCCTCGCTCAGCGCCCGCGACATCAAGCGTTTCAAGCGCAACGGCGAGAGCTGGGTGCGCTTCTATCTGGCGATCGACGCCGCCCACAAGCACCCCATCGAACGCCCCCTGGCCCGCGTCAGCAAGATCAAGCGCCGCGCCGGGGACTATGACGCCGAGTCCGGCAAGGCCTACACGGCCCGCCCGGTCATCGAGCTCGATATCTGCATGGGCCAGACCCAACGCACCATCGAGGTCAACCTCACCGACCGCAGCGCGTTCCAGTTCCCGCTGCTGATCGGTTCCGAGGCCCTCAAGCACCTCGATGCGCTGGTCGACCCAAGCCTTAAATACGCGGCCGGCAAACCTGCCTGTGCCACCGAAGTTACCAAAGCAGAGTAATTCCGATGCGCTCTCTTACCCTCCACCTGAAAGTCCTGATCACCGTCCTGGTGTTGTTGGGCGTTGCGGTCACGGCCTACCAGATCTTCTTCCTCGGCATCCCGGTGACCGAGGACGAGACCGACGACCTGTGGAACATCGACGCCAAGGTCGAATTCGTCGCCAGCACCAAGGACCCGGTCAAGGTGCAGATGTTCGTGCCCCCGCTCAACCGTGACTATGTCAGCCTCAACGAGAGCTTCATCTCCAACAACTACGGGGTGAGCGTCAACCGGGTCGATGGCAACCGCAAGGTGACCTGGTCGGCACGCCGCGCCAGCGGCAACCAGACGCTGTACTACCGCCTGGTACTGACCAAGCGCTACAGCGCCGAGAAGACCAAGATCAAAGGCCCGACCTTCCGTGACAGCCTGGCCATCGAAGGCCCTGAGAAGCTGGCCGCCGAGGCGCTGATGGCGCCGATCCGCCAGCACTCGGCCGACGTCGAGACCTTCGTCGGCGAGACCATCAAACGTGTCAACAATCTCAACGACGACAACGTCAAGCTGCTGCTGGCCGGCGACACCTCGACGATGAAAAAGGCGCAGATCATCGACCTGCTGCTGTCCATCGCCCATGTGCCGCTGGAGAAAGTGCACACCATCCGCCTGGTGGCCGATACCCCGCAAACCCCTGAACTGTGGCTGCGCAGCTTCAACGGCAACGACTGGCTGTACTTCAACCCGGACACCGGCGAGCAGGGCCTGCCCAGCGACCGCCTGCTGTGGTGGACCGGTGACGACAACCTGATCACCGTCGATGGCGGCAAGAAGGCCAACGTCACCTTCAGCATGAACAACAGCGAGATGAACGCCATCCGCCTGGCCAAGCTGACCGACGAGAATACCGACGCCGACTTCCTCGAGTACTCGCTGTACGGCCTGCCGCTGCAGACCCAGCAGACCTTCATGATCATGGTGATGATCCCGATCGGCGTGCTGGTGATCCTGGTGCTGCGTAACCTGATCGGCATCCAGACCCTGGGCACCTTCACGCCGGTGCTGATCGCCCTGGCCTTCCGCGAAACACAGCTGGGCTTCGGCATCATGCTGTTCACGGTGATCACCGCCCTGGGCCTGTCGCTGCGCTCCTATCTTGAACACCTGAAGCTGCAGATGCTGCCGCGTCTGTCGGTGGTGCTGACCTTCGTCGTGGTGCTGATCGCCGCCATCAGCCTGTTCAGCCACAAGCTGGGCCTGGAGCGCGGCCTGTCGGTAGCGCTGTTCCCGATGGTGATCCTGACCATGACCATCGAGCGCCTGTCGATCACCTGGGAAGAGCGCGGCGGCGGCCATGCCATGAAAGTGGCCATCGGCACCCTGTTCGCCGCCTCCCTGGCGCACTTGCTGATGACCGTGCCGGAGCTGACCTACTTCGTCTTCACCTTCCCGGCGGTACTGCTGATCCTGGTGGGCTTCATGCTGGCGATGGGTCGCTACCGCGGCTACCGCCTGACCGAGCTCGTGCGCTTCAAGGCTTTCCTGAAGAAGGCTGACGCCTGATGTTCGGCCTGATCAAGACGTGGAAAGCCCTGGAGGCCCGGGGCATCATGGGTATCAACCGGCGTAACGCGGACTACGTACTCAAGTACAACAAGCGCAGCCTGTACCCGATCGTCGACGACAAGATCATCACCAAGGAGCGCGCGCTGGCGGCCGGCATCCATGTGCCGGAGATGTACGGCATCATCGAGACCGAGAAGCAGATCGAGAAGCTCCACGAGATCATCGGCGAGCGCACCGACTTCGTCATCAAGCCGGCACAGGGTGCCGGCGGCGACGGTATCCTGGTGATCGCCGACCGCTTCGAGGAACGCTACCGCACGGTTTCCGGCAAGATCATCAGCCACGAAGAGATCGAGCATCAGATCTCCAGCATCCTCACCGGCCTGTACTCGCTGGGCGGGCACCGTGACCGCGCGCTGATCGAGTACCGGGTCACCCCGGACCAGATCTTCAAGAGCATCAGCTACGAGGGCGTGCCGGACATCCGCATCATCGTGCTGATGGGCTACCCGGTGATGGCCATGCTGCGTCTGCCCACCCGCCAGTCCGGCGGCAAGGCCAACCTGCACCAGGGCGCCATCGGCGTGGGCGTCGACCTGACCACGGGGATGACGCTGCGCGGCACCTGGCTGAACAAGATCATCAGCAAGCACCCGGACACCACCAACGCGGTTGACGGTGTGCAGCTGCCGAACTGGGACGGTTTCATGAAGCTTGCCGCCAGCTGCTACGAGCTGTGCGGCCTGGGCTACATCGGCGTGGACATGGTGCTGGACCAGGACAAGGGCCCGCTGATCCTCGAGCTCAACGCCCGCCCTGGCCTGAACATCCAGATCGCCAACGACTGCGGCCTGACCCAGCGCACCCATGCCATCGAGGCGCACATCGAGGCGTTGGCCAAGGAGGGCCGCACCGAGACCGCCGAAGAACGGGTAAAAGTGGCGCAAGGCCTGTTCGGGCACGTGCACACAGGTTGAACCGTGGGAGCGGGCTTGCCCCGCGATAGCACAGCCAGGCAAGACCCCAATCGCGGGGCAAGCCCGCTCCCACGATGCTATCCAACGCCTCTGCACAACATGTGAATGTCGCCACCAGTGCTAGGCGCATTTCCTACACAGGTCTACAATCGCCCTCCTCGCTTTTTCATCGCCGTCCATTCTGATGCCGACCTGTACGCTCCATCCCCTGCCCTACCAGCCCGACCCCGCGCACTATTTCGCACGCCTGCGCGCAGCGCCCGGCGCGATCTTGCTCGACAGTGCCCGCCCCAACGCCGAACGTGGACGCTTCGACCTGCTCAGTGCCTGGCCAGTGCAGCAACTGCAAGCGCAAACGGCAGAATCGGGCCAGGCGTACCTGCAGCGCCTGCGCAGTGCCTTGGCGGAACTGGGAATGGCGCAATTGCCCGAAGGCGTGGAACTGCCCTTCGCCGGCGGCCTGATCGGCTACCTGAGCTACGATTTCGGCCGGCGCCTGGAGCAACTGCCCACGCTTGCGATCGACGACCTGGGGCTGCCGGAAGCGCAGCTCGGCCTGTATGCCTGGGCACTGGTCAGCGACCATCATGCGCGCACCAGCCAACTGGTGTTTCACCCCAGCCTGCAAGCCGCTGAACGCCAGCGCCTGGTCCAGCTGTTCGAAGCACCCGCCCAGGCCGGCAGCGGCGAATTCAAGCTGCTCGCGCCCATGGCGGGCGATCTGTCGCCTGGGCAATACCGCTCGGCCTTCGACAAGGTCCAGCAGTACATCCAGGCGGGCGACTGTTACCAGATCAACCTTACCCAACGCTTCCGCGCCCCCTGCCAGGGCGACCCGTGGCACGCCTACCAGGCCCTTCGCGCCGCCTGCCCGACACCGTTTTCCGGCTATCAGCAGCTGGACGCCGGCACGGCACTGCTGAGCTTTTCCCCGGAGCGCTTCATGCGCGTCAGCCAGGGCGATGTCGAGACCCGCCCGATCAAGGGTACCCGGCCGCGCAGCGCCGATCCTGAGGCCGATGCGCGCAACGCTGCCGAATTGCTGGCCAGCCCCAAGGATCGCTCAGAGAACCTGATGATCGTCGACCTGCTGCGCAACGACATCGGCCGCACCTGCCAGATCGGCTCGGTGAAGGTGCCAGAGCTGTTCAGCCTGGAGAGCTACCCCAATGTCCATCACCTGGTCAGCAGCGTCACCGGGCGCCTGGCACCCGGCAACGACGCACTCGACCTGATTGGCGGCAGCTTCCCGGGCGGCTCGATCACCGGCGCACCGAAGATCCGGGCGATGCAGATCATCGATGAGCTGGAGCCCGCCCGCCGGGCGCTGTATTGCGGCTCGCTGCTGTACATCGACGTGCGCGGCGAGATGGACAGCTCCATCGCCATTCGCAGCCTGCTGGTCAAGGACGGCCAGGTCAGTTGCTGGGGCGGCGGCGCGGTGGTGGCCGACTCTGACTGGCAGGCCGAGTACGAAGAGTCGATCGCCAAGGTGCGGGTGCTGATGGAGACCTTGCAGGGCCTATAAAGCATCGCGGGGCAAGCCCGCGATTGCGGCGCGACAGGTCTACCCCGCCATTTTTTGTTACCATCAGCTCACTACGAGCGCACAGCGCCACTCACACGATGGAAACCGCCTGATGAGCCAACCCTTCGACGTCGCCGCCCTGGCCGCGACCTATGCCAGCAAGTCCCCGCAGGAGATCCTCAAGCTCGCCTTCGAACACTTCGGCGACGACCTGTGGATCTCGTTCAGCGGCGCCGAAGACGTGGTGCTGGTGGACATGGCCTGGAAACTGAACAAGCAGGTCAAGGTATTCAGCCTCGACACCGGGCGCCTGCACCCGGAAACCTACCGCTTCATCGACCAGGTGCGCGAGCACTACAACCTGCCGATCGAAATCCTCAGCCCGGACCGCGACAAGCTCGACCCCTTCGTCAAGCAAAAGGGCCTGTTCAGCTTCTACAAGGACGGCCACGGCGAATGCTGCGGTATCCGCAAGATCGAGCCGCTGCGCCGCAAGCTGGCCACGGTCAGCGCCTGGGCCACCGGCCAGCGCCGCGACCAGAGCCCGGGCACCCGCAGCCAGGTGGCAGCCCTAGAGATCGACGGCGCCTTCTCCACTCCGGAACGCACGCTGTACAAGTTCAACCCGCTGGCACAGATGAGCAGCGAGGAAGTCTGGGGCTATATCCGCATGCTCGAGCTGCCGTACAACAGCCTGCATGAGCGCGGCTTCATCAGCATTGGCTGCGAGCCGTGCACCCGCCCCGTATTGCCCAACCAGCACGAGCGCGAGGGGCGCTGGTGGTGGGAGGAGTCGACCCAGAAGGAGTGCGGGTTGCACGCTGGCAACCTGATCAGCAAGGCATAAACGACTGGGGCCGCTTCGCGGCCCTTTCGCTGGCAAGCCAGCTCCCACCCCGAACGCGCCAGCTTCAAGCCATGCGCCATCCTGTGGGAGCCGGCTTGCCGGCGAAAGGGCCGTGAAACGGCCCCATACGGTTTTGAATCAGTGCACCGGCAGCTCAACGCCCTCGAACAGCTCTTCGAGTTCCTGCTTGTTGTGGCACTGGATGGCCTTGGCCATGACTTCGCGGGTCAGGTGCGGGGCGAACTTCTCGATGAAGTCGCACATGAAGCCGCGCAGGAACGTGCCGCGGCGGAAGCCGATCTTGGTAATGCTGGCTTCGAACAGTTCGCTGGCATCCAGGCACACCAGGTCGCTGTCGAGCTTGGGGTCGACCGCCATCTTGGCCACGATACCTACGCCCAGACCCAGGCGCACGTATGTCTTGATCACGTCGGCGTCGGCGGCTGTGAACACCACTTTGGGCGTGAGGCCGCGGTGGTTGAAGGCTTCGTCGAGCTTGGAGCGGCCAGTGAAACCGAACACATAGGTAACGATCGGATACTCGGCCACCGCTTCCAGGGTGAGCTTAGGCAATTTGGTCAGCGGGTGCCCCTGAGGCACCACCACACAGCGGTTCCACTTGTAGCACGGCATCATGATCAGGTCGCCGAACAGCTCAAGCGCCTCGGTGGCGATGGCGAAATCGACGGTGCCGTCGGCAGCCATCTCGGCGATCTGCATCGGCGAGCCCTGGTGCATGTGCAGGGCAACTTCAGGGTACTGCTTGATGAAATTGCTGATCACCGGCGGCAGCGCATAACGCGCTTGCGTGTGGGTAGTGGCGATCGACAGGGTGCCCTTCTTCTCGTTGGAAAATTCCTGGGCGATCTGCTTGATGCTCTCGACCTTGCGCAGGATTTCGCCGGCGGTATTGATGATGCGTTCACCGGCCGGCGTGACACGGGTCAGGTGCTTGCCGCTGCGGGCGAAGACTTCGACACCCAGCTCGTCCTCGAGCAGGCGGATCTGTTTGCTGATACCGGGCTGGGAGGTGTACAGGCTTTGCGCCGTCGCGGAAACGTTGAGGTCATGGTGCGCCACTTCCCAGATGTAGCGCAGTTGTTGAAGCTTCATAGATATCCCTCAAAGACGGTAGGCCACCGGCGCACTGGCAGCGACGAGTTATAACTATATTAGTGGCTTGGGAAATAAATCTAGAACTATTTTGTTACTTTTGCCCGAAACTACCTACTCTCTACCTTCCGTTTTCCTACGTCCAAGGTGCTGTGCCAGCGGCACCATGTACACGGGCACCGACGACAACTGCAGCAGGCGTACCGCCGTGCGACCAATCGGCACCCCAACGCCCGCCCCGGCGCTGTGGCTGCCAAAAATCAGCAGGTCGACACTCAGGCGATGCGCCTGTTCAAGGATGACCTGCGCCGGGTCACCCTGGCGTACCCGCACCGCCTTTATCAGGGCCAGGTCGGCCTCCTCGCCAAGCTCATCACGAAAATTCTCCAGTACCCGCTGCTCGATAGTAGCCATCACCGTGTTGACCCCTTCGCTGTGCAGCGCGTCCAGGGTTTGCTCATCGAGGTAACTCTGTAGCAGGGATTCGGCAAACTGGCCCATGGGCTCGACTGCGTGGATCACGTACAGCTCTGCGTTGAAGGTGCGCGCCAGGGCCAGGGCGTGCTGCATGACGAAAGGTGCGTACACACCGAGGTCGGTGGCGTACAGCATGGTGCGGATCATTCGGCCTCCTCGACTGCCGCTACGGCAGAGCAAGGTTGAGCTTAGCAGCGCCACCGGGCGCCGCTTTGCCGTCCGGCGCGGGCTGCAGGGGTGCTCAAGTTTGCCGGTTACGTCGGTCGATGAAGGCCAGCGCCTGATGCAATGCCTCGATCCGCGGCAGTCGGCAACCGGCGGCATGCGCCCTTGCCAGCGGCTCGGCATAGATAGCCTGCAACTCCAGCGGCCGCTGTGCGGCGTGGTCGTGATACATGCTCGGCCAGTAGTCCGGCATCTGCTCGGTGACCCGGAACAGGTGCTCGGCGTAGCCATCCGGCAACACCTGCCCGCACGCCCGGGCACCTTCGACCACTTCGGCCATCAAGGCCTGGATCAACACCCGACTGTCAGGATCGCTCATCAGCGGTGTGGTGCTGGCCTTGAGCAGCACCGAGAGACCGTTGTACGGCACGTTCCACACCAGCTTCTGCCAGCGCGCCTGGTTGAGGTCGGGCATGGCCTGCGAGTCGATCCCGGCTGCGCGGAACAGCTCGGCACCCTCTTCCACCACCGCCAACCCGGCATCTTGCGCCGGCCCACTGTGGTAGCCGAGATTGACCGCACCCAGAGCCTGATGACGGATTACCCCTGGGCGTTCGCGATTCACGCAGATGAAGCACAGGCCGCCTAGCAAGTGCATGTCCGGGCGCAGTGCCGGGCGCAGCTGCTCTTCCACCCCCAGGCCGTTCTGCAGCAATACCACCTTGGCGCCGGGCGCCGCCGCCTGCACGATCGACGGCGCCAGCTCAGCATTGCTGGTGGCCTTGGCGCCCACCAGCAGCCAACCGCACGGCGGCATGTCGGCAGCACTGGCGTAGGCCTGGACCTGCTGATGCAACTGGCCGTGCAGCGCGCTGTCGAGTGTCAGCCCGTGCTCGCGCACCGTGGCGTACTCGCTGCGCAGCAAGAAATGCACATCGAAGCCGGCACGGGCCAGCATCAGGCCATAAAAGCCACCAATGGCCCCGCTGCCAATGATGCCGATGCGAGTATTGCAAAGCTGCATGCCTGCTCTCCTTCGTGTGTGTTCGTCGGTTTTTTGCACGTAAATCAGCTGGGTTTCGATCCCTCACTATACTGGGGCAAAGAAGGTCAAATAATCGACACGGAGTCGAGCATGTGCGGATACCTGCCTCATCCGGATGACATCCCGGTCGAACTCACCCTTCGCCCCACATCCAGCCTTTTTCGTCGCCACCTCTATACCCAAGGCCTCGGCGGCATCGCCTGCAACCAGCCACGCGCTTACCGTCGCGGCACTGCCGTCAACGTACTGATCCCTTCACTGGGACTGGACGCACATTACCCCGGTTATGTCGCCTGGTGCCAACGGCTTGACCAGGGCTATCGAGTGGGTGTGGCCTTCACCGACAGCCAGGCGCTGTTCGGTGCACGCATGGGCGAGCAGGCCTGCCAGATCCAGCATTATTGCCTGGAGCACGCCCAGGCCGACCTTGACAGCAGCGCGGCGCAACAGTTGGCCGCGCAGTGGATCAGCCTGCATGCCGAGGCCTTTTCCGAGGCCAGCCTGGGCGCCACATCCTCCTGAATCACCGCTCCACCCGCAAAAACCCAGTATCGACGGGCCCCAGCCCATTGTCCCGCCCCCGCTAACGCGTTAAGGTTCGGCCTCCCCGCTGCGAACAATCTGCTGCTGGGCCGCACGGGGATTGCTGGCGGCCGGCACCCGTGACCTGACGAGTAACACGATGGCTGATTTACCGATCGATGACTTGAACGTTGCCTCCAACGAGACCTTGATCACCCCTGATCAGCTCAAGAAGGAAATCCCTCTCAGCGCCAAAGCCCTGCAGACCGTGACTGCCGGCCGCGAAGTGGTGCGCAATATCCTCGACGGCAAGGACCACCGCCTGTTCGTAGTGGTCGGCCCATGCTCCATCCATGACATCAAGGCTGCCCATGAATATGCCGAGCGCCTGAAAGTACTGGCCGAGGAAGTCTCGGACACCCTGTACCTGGTGATGCGCGTGTACTTCGAGAAGCCGCGCACCACCGTAGGCTGGAAAGGCCTGATCAACGACCCGTACCTGGACGACTCGTTCAAGATCCAGGACGGCCTGCACATTGGCCGCAAGCTGCTGCTCGATCTCGCCGAAATGGGCCTGCCCACCGCCACCGAAGCACTCGACCCGATCTCCCCGCAGTACCTGCAGGACCTGATCAGCTGGTCGGCTATCGGCGCACGCACCACCGAATCGCAGACTCACCGCGAAATGGCTTCTGGCCTGTCTTCGGCAGTCGGCTTCAAGAACGGCACCGACGGCGGCCTGACCGTGGCGATCAACGCCTTGCAGTCGGTGTCCAAGCCGCACCGTTTCCTGGGGATCAACCAGGAGGGTGGCGTGTCGATCGTCACCACCAAAGGCAACGCCTATGGCCACGTGGTACTGCGCGGCGGCAACGGCAAGCCCAATTATGATTCGGTCAGCGTCGCCCTGTGCGAGCAGGACCTGGCCAAGGCGAAGATCAAGGCCAACATCATGGTCGACTGCAGCCACGCCAACTCCAACAAGGACCCGGCCCTGCAGCCGCTGGTCATGGAGAACGTGGCCAACCAGATCCTCGAAGGCAACCAGTCGATCATCGGCCTGATGGTCGAGAGCCACCTGAACTGGGGCTGCCAGGCTATTCCGAAGAACCTGGACGAGCTGCAGTATGGCGTTTCCGTGACCGACGCCTGCATTGACTGGGCTGCCACCGAAAAAACCCTGCGCAGCATGCATGCCAAGCTCAAGGATGTGCTGCCGCAGCGCCAGCGCGGCTAAACCTTGCGCACATGAAAACGCCGGGCAATGCCCGGCGTTTTCATGTGTACGGTGAGGTTTTCAGGCCTTGCTCGAGTGACGCTGCTGACGCTCCATGTAGCGCTCGACGTACGAACAGGACGGGATGACGGTGTAACCCATCTGCTCGGCGTACTCCAGTGCCTTTTCGGTCAAGGCTGCGGCGATGCCGCGCCCGCGCAGGGCGTTAGGCACGAAGGTGCGGTAGATGTCCAGCGTCTGCTTGCCCAGGTCCATGTACGTGAGGTACGCCCGGTGACCGTCCACATTGGTCTCGAATTGATGACCCGCCTGGTCATGGTGGATGGTCAGCGTCTCGCTCATCACTACTCCTCGCAGGTCTTGTCGGCAGACCCATACCTTACCGATGTGTTTGTTTCCGGCGGGGAACCTCTGCGCCACCTATGGCCTCTTGGACAGTTGCACGACCTTGATCGTTCTGACCCTGGGCACCTACAAATAGTAGGCGGCACATGCGGGGTTGCTCAAGCGGCCGGACTGAAAATCCAACAGCGCGGTTTTGCCACAATGGCCTGGTAGCATGATACGCGCCGAATGCTCTTTGGGCTAAGACGCTCACCGACAGTTGAAGTCACCCTTAGTTCAACAAAAAAGTTCCCGCCCTACAATCGCTTGCGTGCGTCTCACACAATTTTCACAGATGGCCTGCAGAACCCGTCACTGCTGCCCGCTCGCGACATTTTTTTTGCAGTTCTTGCGCTCTGTCAGTTTACTTACTACAAGTAATGGGTACTATGTACGCCGGCCAGTTTCTCTTTTCCGAGAGATGGCTATTTAAATAGAAAGTCCTTGAAGGGGAACACGATGAACAACGTTCTGAAATTCTCTGCTCTGGCCCTGGCCGCAGTTCTGGCTACCGGTTGCAGCAGCGTCTCCAAAGAAACCGAAGCTCGCCTGACCGCTACCGAAGACGCAGCAGCTCGCGCCCAAGCTCGTGCAGACGAAGCCTACCGCAAAGCTGACGACGCTCTGGCAGCTGCTCAGAAGGCTCAGCAAACCGCTGACGAAGCCAACGAGCGCGCTCTGCGTATGCTGGACAAAGCCAGCCGCAAGTAATAATCCTCACGGATTGTTAAGAAGCCGACCCACTTGTGGGTCGGCTTTTTTATTGCCTGGTGAAAGGCACTGCGCACAAACGAAAAGGCCTGCACTAAGGCAGGCCTCTACACCAGTCGCGAATGGCTTACTGCAGTTCGGCTGGAATGCTCGAGACCACCGGTGCGGCACCACCATTGACCGGGACGGCGATTTCAACCGGCATGCCATCTTCGGCAGCAACCACATCACGCACCATGTCCCAGTTCATGCGCAAGTTGTTGGCCAGGTCCTCACGCTTGAGCAGCGCATTGATGACTGCAGTGTGCTTGTCGACCACCGACGGGTTGCCTTGGTCATCCAGCGGCGTGTGCGCCTCGAGATAGACTTTGCCGCCACTGACGCCGAACTTGTAAGGCTCGTTGATGATGCGAACCGACGTGTTTACCGGGACCATCTTCGACAGCGCCAACACGTTGTTATTGAGCATGCGGAAGCAACCATGGCTGGTGCGCATGCCAATACCGAACTTCTTGTTCGAACCGTGGATCAGGTAGCCCGGCACGCCCAAGGTGAACTTGAACGGCCCCAGCGGGTTGTCCGGGCCGGCCGGCACAACTGCGGGCAGGATGTCGCCATCGGCAGCGTGCTCCTTGCGAATGGAGGCAGGCGGCGTCCAGGTCGGGTTCGGGGTCTTGGCGGTGATGCGGGTATTGGCAATTGGCGAGCCCCAACCCTCACGACCGATGCCCAGCGGGAAGGTGTGCACCACGTTCTGCCCTTTCGGGTAGTAGTAGAGGCGGTACTCGGCGAGGTTGATGACAATGCCTTCACGCGGCCCGGGCGGCAGGATGTAGCGCGTAGGCAGGATGATCTCGGTACCGGCGCCCGGCAACCAGGGGTCGACGCCCGGGTTGGCGGCGATCATTTCGAGGTAGCCCAGGTCGTTGGCAGTACCGATGTCGGCGAAGGTGTCTTCGTACTTGGCCTTGATCACCCGAACCTGGCCGACGACGTCTTCACCAGGAGGGGGCAACGGCAGTTCCAACGCAACGGCGGGGCCGGCTACCAGCAGGGCGGCCAGGGACAGGCTACGGGTGACGGCGGGAAAGCGCGGCAACATCCGGTAAATCCTTCGAAAGGTCAGTCAAGGGAGTCGATTGTACACCTGTGCACCGGCGAGCGGGAGGCACTGGCGGCGGGCAAGCGTTTCAGATGATGAAAGGTGCTCAGAGTTCCGGCCAGACCGGGCGCATGCCGTGGCGCTGGGCATCAAGGATGGCCTTGCACAGCGCGCACAGGCGCTCGTCGCGGTAGATGGCGCGTTCCACCACCGACCAGCGTGGTTGCGCCGGCAACAATCCGCCGCACAGGGTACGGTCGGCCGGCACACCCAGCTCCAGCTGGCGGGCCGCCAGGTGCACGCGGATCTCCTGGCAGGCGAACAGGTCGAGCTGCTCGTCAGGCTCGATCAGTTGATAGGCGTACAGGGACCAGGCGGGGCGGGGCATCGGGGACACTCGAATCGGGGGGCGCAACATTAGCCGAAAGCGGCCCCCGATAAAAGCGTCACAGCAAGGGTTTTATCGTCGGCCAGGCATTTTCCAGCAACCGCTGCTGGGCCCCCTGGGCGGGATGAATACCATCGGCCTGCATCATCTCAGGCACCCCACCGATACCCTCGAGGAAGAACGGTACCAGCGCCACGTTTTTCTCGCCGGCCAGTTTCTCGTACACCTGGGCGAAGGCCGTCGTGTAGCGCACGCCATAATTGGGCGGCAGGCGCATGCCCAGCAATACGACCTTTGCACCCGCCTCACGGGCATCATCGATCATCGAGGCAAGATTTTGTTGCAATTGCTGGGGAGGCTGCCCGCGCAGACCGTCATTACCCCCCAGCTCCAGCACCACCAGCCCCGGCTTGTGCGCTGCAAGCAGCGCCGGCAGCCGCGCCTGGCCACCGGCACTGGTGTCGCCGCTGATCGAAGCATTGACCACTTGATCGTCAAAACCCTCGCGCTGCAGACGCTGCTGCAGGAGTGCGACCCACCCCTGGCGGGTATCCAGGCCAAAACCGGCGCTGATACTATCGCCGACGACCAGCACCGTTCCCGCCACCGCGCCCTGGGCCAGGCAACTCAGGGCCAGGCCGGCACTCAACCACCACATTCGCATCGGATTCTCCATGGGCCCCAGCATTCTCGTTGCGCAGAACCTTAGCAAAGTGGTCCCCAGCGCGGAAGGCGACCTGACCATCCTCCACGCACTCTCCCTCGACCTTGCCCAAGGCGACAGCCTGGCCATCGTCGGCGCTTCCGGCTCCGGCAAATCCACCCTGCTCGGCCTACTCGCCGGGCTCGATCGCCCCAGCGCCGGCAAGGTCACCCTGGCCGGCCACGACCTCGGCCCGCTCGATGAAGACCAGCGCGCCCGGGTACGCGCCGAACACGTCGGCTTTGTCTTTCAGTCATTCCAGTTGCTCGACAGCCTCAATGCCCTGGAGAACGTGATGCTGCCGCTGGAGCTCGATGGCCGTCGCGATGCCCGCGAGCACGCCCGCAGCCTGCTCGAGCGGGTCGGCCTGGGCAAACGCTTGAGCCACACCCCACGCCAGCTTTCCGGCGGCGAACAGCAACGGGTGGCGATCGCCCGCGCGTTCGCCGCGCAACCTGCGGTGCTGTTTGCCGATGAACCCACCGGCAACCTCGACAGCCACACCGGCGAGCGCATCAGCGACCTGCTGTTCGAACTGAACCAGGAGCGCGGCACCACGCTGGTACTGGTCACCCACGACGAGCGGCTGGCCAGCCGCTGCCGCCGCCTGATCCGCCTGGATGCCGGCCGCTTGGTCGCGCCCCTGGAGCCCTGATGACCCGCCTGCCCTTGCTGCGCCTATGTGCGCTCTCGCTGCGCCAGTTGCTACGCGATGCCCGCGCCAGCGAAGTGCGCGTGCTGTTCTTCGCCTTGCTGGTGGCAGTGGCGGCGAGTACCGCCATCGGCTACTTCGGCAGCCGCCTCAATGGCGCGATGCAGTTGCGCGCCAGTGAATTCCTCGGCGCCGACCTGGTGCTGCAAGGCAGCGCGCCGGCAACGGCGCAGCAAATAGCCGATGGCACCGTACTGGGCCTGCGCCACGCCCAGGTGGTGGAGTTCACCAGCGTGGTCGGCGGCGACAACGGCATTCAGCTGTCGAGCATCAAGGCCGCCGACGCCGCCTACCCCTTGCGCGGCCAGTTGCGCAGCGCCGCCGCGCCCTATGCCACAGAAACGCCCGGTGGTGGCCCGGCACCCGGCGAAGCCTGGGTCGAGCCACGCCTGCTGGCGGCGCTCGGGCTGTCGGTGGGCGACAGCATCGATGTGGGCATGAAGACCCTGCGCATGAGCCGTGTACTGACCTACGAGCCAGACCGCGCCAACAACTTCTACAGCCTCACCCCGCGGGTGCTGATGAACCTTGCCGACCTCGAGGCCACCGGAGTGATCCAGCCTGGCAGCCGGGTCAGCTACCGGGAGCTGTGGCGAGGCGACATCGATGCCCTGGCCCAGTACCGCAAAACCGCCGAAGCCAGCCTGGCGGCCAATCAGCGCCTGCTCGACACCCGTGATGGCAACCGTCAGATCGGCGGGGCGCTGGGCAAGGCCGAGCGCTACCTGAACATGGCCAGCCTGGTAGCCGTGCTGCTGGCCGGTGTCGCCGTGGCCCTGTCGGCCAGTCGTTACGCCGCCCGGCGCCTGGACGCCAGCGCATTGCTGCGCTGCCTCGGCCTGTCGCGGCACCAGGCGCTGGGGCTGTACTGCCTGCAGCTGGCCATGCTCGGCACGGTCGCAGCCCTCGGCGGCGCCCTGCTCGGCTGGCTCGCCCAACTGGGCCTGTTCCGCCTGCTCGAAGGCCTGCTGCCCAGCCAACTGCCCCCCGGCGGCCTCGCGCCCGCGCTGGCCGGGATCGGCACCGGGCTGGTGGCGCTGGCCGGTTTCGCCCTGCCGCCGCTGGCCGCCCTCGGCCGCGTGCCGCCCTTGCGGGTGCTGCGTCGCGACCTGCTGCCCACGCCAACCAGCAGCTGGCTGGTGTATGGCGCAGCCCTGCTCGCCCTGGGCCTGATCATGTGGCGCCTGAGCCTCGACCTGCTGCTCACCTTCGCCCTGCTGGGGGGCGGTTTGATCGCCGCACTGCTGCTCGGCGGCCTGCTGCTGCTCGGCTTGCGCAGCCTGCGCCAGCTCTTGGCCGGTGCGCCGCTGGCCTGGCGCCTGGGGCTGGGCCAGCTGTTGCGTCATCCGCTGGCAGCTGCCGGCCAGGCCCTGGCCTTCGGCCTGATCCTGCTGGCCATGGGCCTGGTGGCGCTGCTGCGCGCGGAGCTGCTCGACAACTGGCAGGCACAACTGCCCAAGGATGCCCCCAACCATTTCGCCCTGAACATCCTGCCTGATGAACGCCAGCCATTCATTGAGCGTCTGGCGCAGATCAACGCGACCTCCGCACCGCTGTATCCGGTAATCCCCGGCCGCCTCACCCACATCAACGAGCAGCCGGTACGCCAGTTGGTGAGCAAGGAGTCCACCGGCGAGCGGGCGATCCAGCGCGACCTCAGCCTGACCTGGGCTGCCGAGCTGCCGCAGGGCAACGCGCTGAGCGCCGGCAACTGGTGGCAACAGGCGCCGCAAGACGCTGCCATACCTGGCGTTTCGGTAGAGGCGGAGCTGGCCCAGAGCCTCAACCTGCAACTGGGCGACCTACTGACCTTCGACATCGGTGGCCAGCAGCGTCAGGCCAGGGTCAGCAGCCTGCGCACGGTGCACTGGGACAGTTTTCAGCCCAACTTCTACATGATCTTCCAGCCCGGGACGCTGCAGGGCTTGCCCGCCACTTACCTGACCAGCTTCTACCTTGCCCCAGGTCATGATCAGGAAGTCGTCGCACTGTCACGGGCATTCCCGGCAGCGACCATCCTCCAGGTCGACGCCCTGCTCGGCCAGCTGCGCAGCATCCTCGCCCAGGTGACGCTGGCGGTGGAGTATGTGCTGTTGTTCGTGCTGGCAGCGGGGCTGGCGGTGCTGTTCGCAGGCCTGCAGGCAACCCTCGACGAACGCATCCGCCAGGGCGCCCTGCTACGCGCCCTGGGGGCGGCAAGACCGCTGCTGGTCAAGGCCCGGCGTATCGAGTTCGGATTGCTGGGCGCCGTCAGCGGCCTGCTCGCAGCAGTGGGTTGCGAGCTGATCACCTGGGCACTGTACCGCTATGCCTTCGATCTGCACTGGGCGCCACACCTTTGGCTGCTGGGGCTGCCACTGGCAGGCGCGGTGCTGGTGGGGGGCGCCGGGGTGATCGGCACGCGGCGTGCGCTCAACGCCAGCCCGCTGGCGGTACTGCGGGAAGGCTGAATGCTCTGAGGGGCCTGGGGCCTGCCACGCAGCCCCCGGCTTCTGATGAGACGGCTACGGCCTGTAGCTGATGCGATTGATGTACCAGGTCGCCTCGCCGGTAGGCGTCTGTACCAGCACCTCATCACCCTCCTGCTTCTTGAGCAGGGCGCGGGCCATGGGCGAGTCGATGGAGATGTAGTCGTTACGCCCATGGATCTCGTCATAGCCGACGACACGGAAGGTCAACTGCTCGCTGTCGTCGTTCTCGATCTCCACCCAGGCACCGAAGAACACCTTGCCTTCCTGCTCGGGTGAATAGGCCACGACCTTGACGTCTTCCAGGCGCTTGCGCAGGTAGCGCACGCGCCGATCGATCTCGCGCAGCAGCTTCTTGTTGTACTGGTAGTCGGCGTTCTCGCTGCGATCGCCCAGCGACGCCGCCCAGGCGACCTTCTGGGTAATCTCCGGGCGATAGACCCGCCACAGATGATCAAGCTCCTGCTTCAGGGCGGCATGACCTTCGGTGGTGATGATGTTGGTACTCAAGCGGCTGTCTCCTCAGTGCATCTGCAGCGGGCGCCAGGCGCCCACCGAGTGACCGAGCTTAGCGAAAAACCTGCGGGTTTTGCACGCCGATCAGGCGCGCGTGATCAGCCCCTGGCGGGCGATGCGCGTGAGCTGGCCGATAACCTCGGCGGCATCCTCGGCGGCCGGCGCCTGGATCACGGCCAGGTCGAAACGGTCGTTGGCGTACTCGCCAAGCTGGGTGCAGGTTTCGAAGAACTGGATGAGGAAAGCCCGGGCCTGGCCCTTGCGACGGGAAAAACCGTCGAGGTTGCGCAGGAGCGTAGGCTGATGCTGGCCACCGAGCAGAATGCGCGGGGTGCGGGACGCCTGGTCTTTGGCCAGGGGGGTCAAACAAACACTGGTACGTGGACAACTCATGGAGTTTTTCTCCGCCTCGCTGATCCCGCTGGGCAGCGGTGGGAGGCGTCACCGAACCAGCGCTTTAGCGGTATTTCGGATGACCTGGGAGGGTTGTCCTGCGCCCCGCAAGTAGCTGTTTAAATCGGCGCAGTCGGTATGCTAGAGCGATGAGCTCCAAGTTTCAAGCCGCACGGTGCAAGTTGATCGCATTCATCAACTTGCACCGTGCGGCTTGAAGGTTGCAGCTTGAGTTCAACGTGCGATCAGACGGTCCAGCGAGAAGCGACCCGCACCTTCGATCAGCACCGCCACACTGCCTGCCAGCAGCGCCAGGGCGAACTCATAGCCGTTGTTGGACATGAACAGGCCGTTGTTGATGTGCACCGAGAAGATCGCCACCAGCAGAGTCACAGTCAGCGCCAGTGCCGCCGGGCGGGCCAGCAGGCCGACCACCAGGGCCAGGCCGCCGAAGAACTCGGCGCTGCCCGACAGCAAGGCCATCAGGTAGCCAGGCGCCAGGCCGATGCTCTCCATCCACTGGCCGGTGCCTTCGAGGCCGTAGCCACCAAACAGACCGAACAGTTTCTGTGCGCCATGGGCCATGAAGATGACGCCGACCAGGATGCGCACGACGCTCAGGCCGAAGCCGGCACGGGTAACGAACAGGGCTTTGAGGGTGTTGTTCATGTTGTTGCTTCCTTGTTTAAGCGGGTAGGTGTTGGATGAGCGCCATCTTAATCGATTGATCGAATAAGAAAATCGCAATAATCGTGTAATAAATATCGATTATTTAGATTTGTCAGCGCCTGGCCAGCCGCTCCAGGGAAGCGCGTTCACGATTGAACGCCAGGTAGTACTTGTTGACACTGTTGACGAAGTTCACCGGCCCCATCCCCACTTGTTCCATGGCGATGCGCTCGGTCTGGAAGAACCACTGATTGCCGTTGAGCCCGCGCCGCCGCGCTTCGGCGCGCATGGCCTGAACCCGCTCCGGGCCGAGGTTGTAGGCCGCCAGGATGAACGCCATGCGCTCGCGCTCGTTGAGTTGCGGGCTGGCGAAGAACTTGCGGCGGATCAACGCCAGATAGCGGGCACTGGCCTGGACATTGCCATCAACCGTGGCGGTGTTACTCACCCCCACCCGCTGCGCCGCCGACGGGGTGATCTGCATCAACCCATGGGCCCCGCCCGTGCCACGCGCCTTGGGGTCGAGGGTGGACTCCTTGAATGCCAGGGCCGCCAGGTTCAGCCAGTCGAACTGCTGGTCACCGGCATGCTTCTGCAGGACTGGGCGCAACGACTCCAGGCGTTGCCGGTCCTGGCGCGCCAGCGGATTGTGGACCCGGTACTGGCGCCGGTAGATGCGTTCGAAGGCGGCATCCTGGTTGTCCGGGGCACGGTAAGTGGCGAGGAAGCGATCCACTGCCGCCCGCAGCATCGGCGCATCAGGGCGCACATACCAGCGCAGTGCTTGCGGTTGGGCCAGCTGCAGCTTGCTGTCCAGGCGCAGGCGCGGCATCACCCGCGCCCAGCGTTGGGCGATGGGCCGCTCCACCACGGTCAGCGGATAAATACCGGCCTGGACCATCTCCAGCACATCCTCCACCGCCAGGGTCGGGTCAACCCACTCCACCTTGATCGGGGCTTGCTTGCGCAGCGCCAGGCGTTGGTTGATCGCCTCGATCGCGGCCCCGGCAGCGCTGGCACTGGTCAGGGCGATGGTACGCCCGGACAACTGCTCGGCCCGGCTGTAGCTGCGCTCGCCCTTGCGCCCGACCAGCAGCAGTGGCACCTGGTCAAGCACCGGGGCACTCGCCTCGACGCCACGCACCCCGGCAGGATCGAGCAGCTCGCCTGGCGCGGCCAGGTCGCCTTCACCCCGCTGCAAGGCACCGAGCAATTGCTCCTTGGCCCGCGGGATGATTTTCAAGGTGACTTGCTGATTGTCGGCGACCCGGGCATTGAGCGCGTGCTCGAGGGCGCGCAGCCGGTAGTACTCGACGCCCACCGGTTCGCCCTTGACCTCGCCGGAGCTGTTGCGGCTCTGGTTGACCAGCACCCGCAGCACCTGGCTGGAGCGGATCTGCGCCAAGTCGCGGGCCTGGCCGGCGGGTACATGCTGCTGGGGCCCCGGCTCGCGCGCAGTGGCCGGCCCGGCGGCCAGCAGCCCGAACATCATCAAGGTCGTCAGCAGGGTTCGCAGCATGGAGGAAGAGGTCCGAGGGCGGTTGGCGGGCACCATGTGCAATGATCGATCCGTGATGACTGACGGCAAAAGACCACGGCAAACGTTTGAAGTTCTTGGTTTTTTTGTGATTTCCCGGTTTTTGCTATGCTGGCCGCCCCGCGGCACGAGGTAGCACCATGCAATTGATCGATATCGGCGTCAACCTGACCAACAGCAGTTTCCATGACCAGCAGGCGGCTGTGGTCGAGCGCGCCGTGCAGGCCGGCGTGGCGCAGATGGTGCTGACCGGCACCAGCCTGAGCGTCAGTGAAGAAGCCCTTGAACTGTGCCAGCGCCTGGATGAGCAAGGCCAGCGCCTGTTCAGCACCGCCGGTGTACACCCCCATGATGCCAAGAGCTGGACCAGCGACAGCGAGCGCCAGTTGCGCCATTTGCTCGAACAACCGCGGGTGCGCGCCGTCGGCGAATGCGGGCTGGACTTCAACCGCGACTTCTCCCCTCGCCCGGAGCAGGAAAAAGCCCTGGAAACCCAACTGGCCCTGGCCGTAGAGCTGCGCCTGCCGGTGTTCCTCCACGAACGCGACGCCAGCGAGCGCCTGCTGGCAATCCTCAAGGGCTACCGCGACCAACTGAGCGCCGCCGTGGTGCATTGCTTTACCGGCGAGCGCGAGGCGCTGTTCGCTTACCTCGACCTTGACCTGCACATCGGCATCACTGGCTGGATCTGCGACGAGCGCCGCGGTACTCATCTGCATCCGCTGGTCGGCAACATCCCGACCGGCCGCCTGATGCTGGAGAGCGACGCGCCCTACCTGTTGCCGCGCAGCCTGCGGCCAAAACCGAAAAATGGCCGCAACGAGCCGGCGTATCTACCCGAAGTACTGCGCGAGGTGGCTCTGCATCGCGGCGAAACCGTCGAATCCACAGCGGCCCACACCACCGCCTGCGCGCAGGCGTTCTTCGGGCTGCCTGTGGTTTCTTGACGCATATCAAGGAGGGTCCTGGCCTTGGCGGGCACAATGATGGCACCTTGCCAACAATGTTTCCGCCAACTCAGAGAAGACCTACCATGGGTGCCTGGCTTAGCAATATTTCCCTGAAGTACAAGTTCTGGGCCGTCAACGCAGTGGCCTTCGTCACCACCCTGCTGCTGGTGCTGTATGCAGTGTCACTGGAGCAGCAGGCGCGCGCTTCGGGCGCGCAGGCCCTGGCCCAGCGCCAGGCCGAATTGCTGGCCGCCTGGCCCGCCGAAAAAGACCTTCCGGCCCAGCCTGGGCTGATTACCTGGGGCAGCGGACAGACTCCTGAATTTGCAGGCGAACCCCTCGAAGCCTTGCGTGATGCCCAGGGCTGGGTCGAGCTGCCCGGCGCCTGGATCGCAGGTGACAACCCTGTGCTGGGGGCCCAGGTGTTCCGCCAGGGCGATCGGCACCTGGCCGTGCTGGCCCAGGCGCCTAGCCTGCGCCAGGTGTTCTTCGACCGCTTCGGCAACTATGCGGTGTGCGTGCTGGTGCTGATGCTGGCCATGCTCTGCGCTTCGCAGTTGTTGATCCGCTTCCTGCTCAGCCAGCTCAATACGTTGAAGGACGTGATGCTGCACGTGGAAAAAACTGGCGACCTCTCGGCCCGGGTGCCGCTGGCCTGTGGCGACGAAGTCGGGCAGATGGCCGGTGCGTTCAACGCCATGCAGGCCACCTACCACCGCGTGGTCAGCACTGTCGCGCGCACTGCCGCGCAGCTCGACTCGGGTGCTGCGCGCCTGGCCGGGAGCATGGACGAAGTGCGCCACGGCATGATCGGCCAGCAGAGCGAGACCGACCAGGCCGCCACGGCGATCAACGAGATGACCGCCACCGTGCACCACATCGCCGAGCATGCCGGCGCCACCCGTGACTTGTCGCAGAGCGCCGACGGCCTCGCCGGCAGCGGCCAGGCCGTGGTCAGCCGGGTCCAGGACTCGATTGCCGGGCTGTCCAGCGGTGTGCAGCAGACCGCCGAGATGATCCGCCAACTGGCCGATGACAGCCAAAAGATCAACGGGGTGGTCGGGGTGATCCACAGCATCGCCGAACAGACCAACCTGCTCGCCCTCAATGCCGCCATCGAGGCCGCCCGTGCCGGCGACCTGGGCCGCGGCTTCGCGGTGGTCGCCGACGAAGTGCGCAATCTGGCCAAGCGCGTGCAAACCTCCACCGACGAGATCACCACCATGGTCGCCGACCTGCAGGCCGGCACCCGTGATGCCGTGGACTTCATGCAGGAGAGTTCGTACAAGGCCGACGACTGCGTCAAGCAGGCCCAGGAAGCTGGCGAGGCCCTCGCCGAGATCACCCGTGCCGTGGCGCAGATGCGCGAGAACAATACCCAGATCGCGGTGGCTGCCGAACAACAGAGCCAAGTGGCCGAAGAAATGAACCGCGCAGTGGTGAGCATCCGTGACGTCACCGAGCAGACCGTGCAGCAAACCGTGGGCTCAGCTACCACGAGCAGCGAGCTGGCGACCCTGGCTGGCGAATTGAACAAGGCCATCGGCCAGCTCAAGCTCTAGCTATTGCCAGCATAGCCAGGCTC
The DNA here is from genome assembly GCF_039673365.1 of Pseudomonas sp. TWI923. NCBI lineage: Bacteria > Pseudomonadati > Pseudomonadota > Gammaproteobacteria > Pseudomonadales > Pseudomonadaceae > Pseudomonas > Pseudomonas sp. TWI923. The sequence goes on from NZ_JBDJLM010000008.1 coordinate 29,434, forward strand.
GATTGGCCCCCTCCCGGGGGCCGCACTAGACTTTGGGCATCTCCATGAGGAACTGCCCATGAGCAAGCGACTGCCCAACCTGCCCGCCTGGCAATGGCGCGGCTACCACCATAATCATCGCCACCCCGCCAACCTGGTGCTGCACCTGATTGCCGTGCCGCTGTTCATCCTGGGCGCGCTTTTGGTGCTCTCGGGGCTGTTCGCCCTGGACCTGTCGCAGATCGCCGTCGGCATCATCGCCTTGATCGCCGGCCTTGGCCTGCAACGCCAGGGGCATCGACTGGAGGCCGAACAACCGGAACCCTTCGCCAACCGCAAGGACGCTGTGCAACGCCTGCTCACCGAGCAATTCATCACCTTCCCGCGGTTCGTGCTGAGCGGCGCCTGGTGGCGCGCCTGGCGTGAGCGGCACAAGCATCGGCATTGACCGCACGCTTCACGCGCCCCAGTAGCCTCAAGCGAACACAGTCACCGTCTGCCGACTCAATGCCAACAGCTCGCCGTCAGCCGTCCACAGACGGGCTGCGGCATGTCCATAACCATCCCTCGCATACTCGGTCTCTACGCAATAGCCGCACCAGTCCTGCGTCGAAAGCCGTGGCGTGGGTTGTACGAATTCGATGGTCCAGGTCAAGGTGCTACCTGCGGCTGGCTGCTTCAGGAACGGCATCAGGCTGGGCGGCCAGGCATCGACCAGGGCCAGCAGATGCGCCACCTCAAGGGGAGCATCAGGCACGTCACGCAGACGCACCCAGCCGCCCATGTGGCGTGAATCGTTGCCGCTGAACGGCAGCCCACCGATAGCCCAACGCAGCGCCACGTAACGCATGAACTCCGGGGTCACCCCTTTGATGTACGGCAACTCTGGCGCTGCCTGCTGCAACGGCTTGATCGCCGTCGGGGGTTGCGCATCGACCGCGACCACCGAAGGCCTGCCAGCGCCGAAACTGCCCTGCACCAGCGTCACCACCTGGCCGCCCTGCACGGCACGACCGATCAGAGTACAGACGGCCTTGCCCTCGCGCAGCACCTCCACTTCCAGGCTGATCGGTACATCCGGCGCCGCCGGGCCGACAAAGGTGATGGCCAGCGAACGCACCGGGCGGTCGTCAGCCAGTTTCTGCCGCATCGCCTCGTGCACCATCGCGGCCATAAGGCCGCCAAACACCGCCCGCCCCTGCGCCCAGCTGGGCGGCACACTGACCGCCTCAGGGTGCAGGCGTGCTGCCGCCAACAATTCGGTGAAGTTCATGTGCCCTGGCTCCTGCGCAAAAGTCCCGATCTTAACCAGCCCCCGCAGGTGCGGCAGCCCGTATATCGGTCATTTGCCGGGCTATCGGCGCGCCACGGCCTTGCGCAACATCTCGAGGGTGATATCAGAGGTGCGTTCGGCGGCATGCAGTTCGTGCTCCCAGGCCACCTTGCAGCCAGCCAGGTCGCTGTGCTCGCGCACTTGCAGCAACCATTGAAAACGGTCATGCCAGTCGCCCAGGTCGCCCTGGGCTTTCTTCAACAGCCTTTGCAGCTGCTTGCCGGCGTGATCGAGCTGCGGGTAAGCCTCGTCGCCGTAGCGCACGCGCTTGATCAACAAGCGCAAGCGATGCCGGTCATGGGCCGGATCTTCCAGCGCCTGCGCCAAGGTACGCCACTGCTTGACCAGGCGCCTGTCGACACGCTGCTCCAGCCGCTGCACCAGCCCTTCACGGTCAGCCGCACGCAGGAACAGCGGGAACACGTCGAGAATCGCCAGTACGCGCGCAAGCTGGGGGCTGCGCGCCACACTGGCGAACGTACGCGCCCTGCCCTCCAGGCGGCGCTGCCCGGCCTGCAGGTGCCCGCGCTGGATGAGCTGCGCCGCCAGCACCTCGCGGTCACGCAGCGGCGTGGTCAAGGTTCCCAGCGCCTGCGCCGCGCCCTCCAGTTGCTCCACCCCCGGCAAGCCACGCAGCGGGCGCATGAGGCTGCGCAGACGTCGCAGGGCGATACGCAGGTCATGCAGCGCCTCACTGTCGGTATCGGCCGCCAGCCGCTCACGACAGGCCAGCAACCTTACCTGCAGCGTCAGCACCTGGAAAACCACATGGTCGAGCATGGCGGACATGGCGTGTTCCTCGGTCAACGCCCAGCGCGGGATTCACGAATATAGAAACGCGCCTTCTCGGCTTTGCGGGTACAGCCTTCGAACGCTTCGAACTGCTGCTGAGTCTTGGCCCCGGTCAGCAGTGACAGTGCCTTGGAATAACTGACAGTACCGGCGAAGCCTTCGGCCTTGGCCAGGTCCAGTTCCTTCCACGCAGCATCGAGCTGGGTCCCGCAACTGTCGCGATAGGCCGTCTTGCCCGCGCAACCGGCCAAGGCCAGGACAATCAGAGGAAGGGTGATCCAGGCTTTCATCGGTGTTACCTCAAAGGTGAAAAAGTGGTCGTTCGACGGCACAGCGAGCAGAAAGTTGCCTGCTCAGCGTAGCCCAGTGCGGACTACATTGAAGCACAGGCAACAATGGGCGCATTGTAGGGCCGTGGTTGCACAATACGCAGGGGGAAGACCATGAGCAAACGCGTGGCATTGGTGCTCGGCTCGGGCGGTGCCCGGGGGTACGCGCACATCGGCGTGATCGAAGAAATCGAGCGTCGTGGCTATGAAATCGCCTGCATTGCAGGGTGCTCCATGGGCGCGGTGATCGGGGGCATCTACGCGGCCGGCAAACTCGACGAATACCGCAGCTGGATCGAAAGCCTGGACTACCTGGACGTGCTGCGGCTGGTGGATGTCAGCTTTCGCCTGGGGGCAATCCGTGGCGACAAGGTGTTCGGGCAGATCCGCAAGATCGTTGGCGAAATCAACATCGAGCAACTGCGCATCCCCTACACGGCGGTGGCCACCGACCTTACCAACCAGCAAGAGATCTGGTTCCAGGAAGGCTGCCTGCATCAGGCGATGCGCGCCTCGGCGGCGATCCCCAGCCTGTTCACCCCGGTCATGCAAGGCAATCGCATGCTGGTCGATGGCGGCATCCTCAACCCACTGCCGATCGTGCCGGTGGTGTCCAGTCACTGCGACCTGATCATTGCCGTCAACCTCAACGCCACCAACCAGAAACAGTACCAGTTGCCGGTGATTGAACGCCCGGCAGCTTTCAAGATGCGCTTCGACTCACTGATCAGCTCGCTCGGCTCGCACCTGCCGTTTCGCCGTAAACCCGCCGAGGAGCTGATGCGCATCGAACAGGAAATCACCGCTGACGGCCTGACCCCGTCCAACCCCTGGCTGGGCGAAAGCGCCGGGCCACAGGGCCAGCAGCCTGCCGCGGCGCCCGAGACCGAAGGCGCGCCAAAGTCCGCGACTGGCTCGTTCATCATCGATAACGTCGGCCCTGCTTCGCTGCTCGACCTGATCAACCAGAGCTTCGAGGTGATGCAGACCTCACTGGCGCAATACAAGATCGCCGGTTATCCGCCGGATGTGCTGATCAACGTACCCAAGCGGGTATGCCGGTTCTTCGAGTTCTACAAGGCGCCTGAACTGATCGCACTGGGGCGCGAAGTCGCCAGGGATACGCTGGACAGCCATGAGGGGGTGCGCCGTTAGGGGCCTGTGCAGCAGAAACGAAACAGGCCGCATACGCGGCCTGTTTCGTCATTGCTGCATCACTCAGTAGCGGGTGATGTCGGCACTGCTTTCCAGCCATTTGCGGTAGGCCGCGAAGTCTTGCGAACCGGCACGCGAAGCGAGGTAGCGACGGATCTGCGCCTTCTCTTCGTCGGTGGCGGCAGCGCCCTCGTTGACACCCTTGAGCTGCAACACCACCAGGCTACCGTCGCCCAGCACCACACTGCCGTACACCGGCTGGTCCTTGGACGCCGGCTTGCCCAGGCGGAATACCGCCTGCAACTCGGCAGGGTCGATGCCGTCCTGGCCACGGGTAGCGGCTTCCTGGACCTTCCAGCTCTGGCTTGCTGCCTTGATCGAACCGTCACGCAGGCCGGCAATCAGCTTGTCAGCCTTGCCCTTGAGCTCGGCAGTCGCCTTCTCCTTGGCCAGATGCTCGCTGATGTTCTTGGCCACGGCTTCGAGCGGCAATTGCTCGGGCTTGCGATGTTCTTTGACGCGCAATACGACCACGGTCTCCGGGTCCAGTTCGATGCCGTTGCTGTTGGCGCCCTCCTCCAGCACTTCTTCACTGAAGGCGGCCTGGATTACCGCACGATTGGCGGTAATGCCCTGACCGCCCTCACGGCCGAATGCCGCAGAGGTCTGCACTTTCAGGCCAAGGTCCTGAGCCGGCTGACCCAGGTCGGAGGCTTCGAACGCGGCATCCTCAAGCTGCTTGGTGGCCTCGACGAAGCGCTGCTCCACTTGCTGGGTTTTCAGCTCGTGGGTCAGCTTGTCCTTCAGGCTGGCGAAGCTAGGTACATCCGGCGCTTCGACGCCGAGCAGCTTGATCAGGTGGTAACCAAACTCGGTACGCACCGGGGCGGAAACCTGATCCTTGTTCAGCTTGTACAGCGCTTCCTCGAAGGCCGGGTCGTACACGCCCGGACCTGCGAAGCCAAGGTCACCGCCGGTGTTGGCAGAGCCTGGGTCCTGAGAGAACTCCTTGGCCAGCTTGGCAAAATCCTCACCCTTGTTCAGGCGCTGCTGGATTTCTTCGATGCGGGCCTTGGCCTGGGCATCGTTGGCCTTGTCGTTGACTTCGATGAGGATGTGCGCGGCATGGCGCTGCTCACCCAAGTTGGCGATTTCCTTGTCGTACAACGCCTTGAGTTCGTCGTCGCTGACCTTGACCTGGTCGAAGAAGGCCGACTTTTTCAGCTCGATGTAATCAATCACCACCTGGTCGGGGGTCATGAATTCCTTGGCGTGCTGATCGTAGTGGGCCTTCACCTCGTCGTCGCTGACCTTGACCGCAGCCGGGTCGGCCTTGAAGGTCAGGGCGGCGAAATCACGGGTCTGCTTCTCCAGGCGGGCGAACGCTTCAACCTGCTTGTCGGTGACGAAGCTGCTGCCGGCAAGGCCGGTGCGCAACTGGCCGATGAGCATTTCCTGGGCGAGCATCTCGCGGAACTGCATGCGGCCGTAGCCCATCTGGCGGATGACCGAATCGAAACGCTCGGCACTGAACTTGCCGTCGACCTGGAACTCAGGCGTCTGCAGGATCAGTTGGTCCAGTGCAGCTTCGGAGAAAGCGAACTTGGCATCCTCGGCGCCCTGCAACAGCAGTTTGCGATCGATCAGCCCCTTGAGCGCAGCCTCGCGCAGCATCTTTTCATCCAGCAGCGCAGGGTCGAAGTCCTTGCCCAGCTGTTGCATCAGCTGGCGGCGCTGCATGTCCACGGCCTGACTCAGCTCGTTCTGGCTGATGGTCTGGCCGTTTACCTTGGCGGCGTCCTGGCTGTGGGTTGCGGCCTGGAAGATGGCCTCGAAACCGGTCAATGCCATCAGCACGACGATGAGGCCGATAATGGTCTTGGCAATCCAACCTTGTGAATTGTCCCTGATATTCTGCAGCATGCGTCCCCCAGAAACGGCTGTACCACTGCGTCGACAACCGCGGAGCGTGGGTAGAATCCTGATAGAAAAAAGGCGCATCCAGTGGATGCGCCCTTTTCGAAGCTTGCGTACCAGCGGGAACGTTTGCGAACCCGCCCGTCACGCGGTCGACCCTGGCCGAAACCTGGGCCGGCTGAAAGAGACGACTTAGTTGACGGCGTCTTTCAGGCCTTTACCAGCCTTGAAACCTGGAACCTTGGCGGCAGCGATCTTGATCGCCTTGCCGGTTTGCGGGTTACGGCCGGTGCGCTCGGCGCGCTCTTTGACCGAGAAGGTACCGAAGCCAACCAGAACGACGTCGTCGCCTGCTTTCAGGGCACCGGTCACGGAGTCAATTACTGCGTCCAGCGCACGGCCGGCAACAGCTTTCGGGATGTCAGCGGATGCGGCGATAGCGTCAATCAGTTCCGACTTGTTCACTCTAAGTCCCCTTATTTCTCTATTGAGTTTGTTTCTAAGTATGTAATGAAAAGCGTGTGTAACGAGCGCTGGGTGGCCTGTTGAAAATGGCGTGCCGCTTTATAGCAAGGGCCCGAAAAAGCTGTCAACCAAAGCCCCCCAGCGAAATACTTACTAATGCGTGCTGATTCTTTCCTTAGCATCGCTGTCGCGCTTGTCATCTTTGGCGACAATCTCCGGAGCCACATCTGGCAAGGGCTCCGGGGCGTATTGCAGCGCAATTTGGAGGACTTCGTCAATCCATTTGACCGGTTTGATCTGAAGATCCTGTTTGATATTTTCTGGAATTTCCTTCAAGTCGCGAACATTCTCCTCGGGAATGATCACCGTCTTGATGCCGCCACGGTGTGCCGCCAGCAGTTTTTCCTTGAGGCCGCCAATGGCCAGAACCTGGCCACGCAGGGTGATCTCGCCGGTCATCGCGACATCTGCGCGCACGGGGATCTGGGTCAACGCCGAGACCAATGCGGTGCACATGCCGATGCCTGCGCTCGGGCCATCCTTGGGCGTAGCACCTTCAGGCATATGGATGTGAACGTCGCGCTTTTCATGGAAGTCTGCAGCGATCCCCAGGCTTGCGGCACGGCTTCGCACCACGGTTTGCGCAGCGGTGATCGACTCGACCATGACGTCGCCCAGCGAGCCGGTCTTGATCAGCTGGCCCTTGCCGGGAATGACCACAGCTTCGATGGTCAGCAGCTCACCACCCACCTGGGTCCAGGCAAGGCCGGTGACCTGGCCGATCTGGTCCTGCTGCTCGGCGAGGCCGTAGCGGAATTTCTTCACGCCCAGCAGTTGCTCAAGCTGCTCGCCAGTGACCTTGACCTTGAACTGCTTCTGCCCAGTGTGCTCCTTGACCACCTTGCGGCACACCTTGGCGATCTGCCGCTCCAGGCCTCGCACACCAGCTTCGCGGGTGTAGTAGCGAATGATGTCGCGGATCGCCGAAACATCGACCTCCAGCTCATCCTTCTTCAAGCCGTTGGCCTTGACCTGCTTGGGCACCAGGTACTTGACCGCGATGTTGATCTTCTCGTCCTCGGTGTAACCCGGCAGACGGATGACTTCCATGCGGTCAAGCAGCGCCGGCGGGATGTTCATCGAGTTCGAGGTGCACAGGAACATCACGTCCGACAGGTCGTAGTCGACCTCCAGGTAGTGATCGTTGAAGTTGTGGTTCTGCTCCGGGTCGAGCACTTCCAGCAGTGCAGACGCCGGGTCGCCACGCATGTCGCTGCCCATCTTGTCGATTTCGTCGAGCAGGAACAGCGGGTTGCGTACGCCCACCTTGGTCATTTTCTGGATCAGGCGGCCCGGCATCGAACCAATGTAGGTACGACGGTGACCGCGAATTTCAGCTTCGTCACGCACGCCACCGAGGGCCATGCGCACGAACTTGCGATTGGTGGCAGCAGCAATCGACTCGGCCAGCGAGGTCTTGCCCACGCCAGGTGGGCCGACCAGGCACAGCACCGGGCCGCGAATCTTCTTCACCCGCTTCTGCACGGCGAGGTATTCGAGAATGCGCTCCTTGACCTCTTCCAGGCCATAGTGGTCGGCATCGAGGATTTCTTCGGCCTTGGCGAGATCCAGGCGCACCTTGCTCTGGGCCTTCCACGGCACCTGCACCAGCCAGTCCAGGTACGAACGCACCACGGTGGCTTCAGCGGACATCGGCGACATCTGCTTGAGCTTGTTGAGCTCGGCCTGGGCCTTGGTCAGGGCGTCTTTCGGCAGGCCGGCGGCTTCGATGCGTTTCTTGAGCTCTTCGACTTCGTTGTGGCCTTCGTCGCCATCGCCGAGTTCTTTCTGAATGGCCTTCATCTGCTCATTCAGGTAGTACTCGCGCTGGCTGCGCTCCATCTGTTTCTTGACCCGGCCACGGATGCGCTTCTCGACCTGCAACAGGTCGATCTCGGCATCCAGCAGCGCCAGCACGTGTTCAACACGTGCCTGCAGCTCGACAATCTCGAGGATTTCCTGCTTCTGCTCGATCTTCAAGGCCATGTGCGCGGCCATGGTATCGACCAGGCGGCCCGGCTCTTCGATGCTGTTCAGTGAAGACAGCACTTCGGCCGGGACCTTCTTGCCCAGTTGCACATACTGTTCGAACTGCGACAGTAAGGTGCGCACGAAGACTTCGGACTCGCGCTCGGCGGCCTCCACTTCGTCGATCAGGCTGACTTCGGCACGGATGTGGCCGTCGACTTCATTGAAACGTTCAACCGAGCCGCGCTGCTCGCCCTCGACCAGCACCTTGACGGTGCCATCGGGCAGCTTGAGCAGTTGCAGGACGGTGGCGACGGTACCAACGCGGTACAGGGCATCCTCACCCGGATCATCGTCGGCAGGGTTTTTCTGGGCCAGCAGGAGGATCTGCTTTTCGCCCGTCATCGCCGCCTCGAGGGCTTCGATGGACTTCTCACGCCCCACGAACAGTGGGATGACCATGTGCGGATAGACGACAACGTCGCGCAATGGCAAAAGAGGCAAGTCGAGGGTGGTCTTCATGATTTCGCCTCTACAGCGGCCTTGTGGCCGGAAACCGTTGGAAATGGTGCTTGGAGCTAATGTGGGGGCAGCCCTTTGAAATTACAAGCGCCGATACCAGGAAATGCAAAAAGGGGCCCGAAGGCCCCTTTTTTTATGCTGCCCCTTGCCCGATCAGGCGTCGGGGGCGGCCTTGGCTTGCGGCTCGCTGTTTTCGTAGATCAGCAGCGGCTTCGAAGTACCCTCGATGACGCTTTCGTCGATCACCACCTTGCTGACTTCCTTCTGCGAAGGAATCTCGTACATGGTGTCGAGCAGCACGCCCTCCAGGATCGAACGCAGGCCACGGGCGCCGGTCTTGCGATCCAGCGCCTTGCGGGCAACGGCCTTGAGCGCATCGCTGCGGAACTCGAGGTCGACGCTTTCCATTTCGAACAGCTTGGCGTATTGCTTGGTCAGCGCGTTCTTCGGCTCGGTCAGAATCTGCATCAGCGCAGCCTCGTCCAGCTCGTCCAGCGTCGCCAGTACCGGCAGACGACCGACGAACTCGGGGATGAGACCAAACTTGACCAGATCGTCCGGCTCGACCTCACGCAGAGACTCGCCGACTTTCTTGCCTTCTTCCTTGCTGCGCACTTCTGCACTGAAACCGATACCACCCTTGGTGGAACGGTTCTGGATGACCTTTTCCAGGCCAGAGAAAGCACCACCGCAGATGAACAGGATATTGCGGGTATCAACCTGCAGGAATTCCTGTTGCGGGTGCTTGCGACCACCTTGCGGCGGCACGGAAGCGACGGTGCCTTCGATCAGCTTCAGAAGTGCCTGCTGCACGCCCTCACCCGAGACATCGCGGGTAATGGACGGGTTGTCCGACTTGCGCGAGATCTTGTCGATCTCGTCGATGTAGACGATGCCCATCTGGGCCTTTTCCACGTCGTAGTCGCACTTTTGCAGCAGTTTCTGAATGATGTTCTCGACGTCCTCACCCACATAACCGGCTTCGGTCAGGGTGGTGGCGTCGGCAATTGTGAACGGTACGTTCAGCAGGCGCGCGAGGGTTTCGGCGAGCAGCGTCTTGCCCGAGCCGGTTGGCCCGATCAGCAGGATGTTGCTTTTGCCGAGTTCGACTTCGTCGCCCTTCTTGTCACGCTGGTTCAGGCGCTTGTAGTGGTTGTACACCGCTACGGCAAGCACCTTCTTGGCGCGTTCCTGACCAATGACGTACTGGTCCAGGATGCCGCTGATTTCTTTCGGCGAGGGTAGTTTGTGCGCGTTGCTCTCGGCCTGGGCTTCCTGCACCTCCTCACGGATGATGTCGTTGCACAGGTCGACGCACTCGTCGCAGATAAATACCGAGGGGCCGGCAATCAACTTGCGCACTTCGTGCTGGCTTTTGCCGCAGAAGGAGCAATAGAGCAATTTGCCGTTGTCCTCGCCGTTACGGGTGTCAGTCATTCGATCGATCCAATCCGGTAGGCTTGAAACACAAGATGAAGGCAATCGCAGGCTTTTTCAAGTCCGCGGGTGGGCGCTTTCCACGCCCGCCCGCTCTGGCGCATTGCTTCAGGATGCCAGTTGCCGCTTGTCGTAGACCGAGTCGATCAGGCCGTACTCGGCCGCGCGCGCAGCGCTCATGAAGTTGTCACGCTCGGTATCGCGCTTGATGGTCTCGAGCGGCTGGCCGGTGTGATGGGCCAGCAGCTCGTTCAGGCGCGCCTTGATGTTGAGGATTTCCTGGGCGTGGATCTCGATATCGGTCGCCTGGCCCTGGAAGCCGCCGAGCGGCTGGTGAATCATCACTCGCGAATTCGGCAGGCAGTGGCGCTTGCCAGCGGCACCGGCCGCCAGCAGGAAGGCGCCCATGCTGCAGGCCTGGCCGATGCAGATGGTCGAGACGTCCGGCTTGATGAACTGCATGGTGTCGTAGATCGACATACCGGCAGTCACCGAACCGCCCGGCGAGTTGATGTACAGATGGATATCCTTGTCCGGGTTTTCCGCTTCCAGGAACAGCAGCTGCGCCACCACCAGGTTGGCCATGTAGTCTTCTACGGGGCCGACCAGGAAGATCACCCGCTCCTTCAAGAGGCGCGAGTAGATGTCATAGGCGCGTTCGCCACGGGCGGACTGCTCGATAACCATCGGGACCAGGCCGCCTGCGGCCTGGATGTCAGAGCTCTGCTGAATATAAGAATTGCGGGACATGTCCTGCACTCACTCCCAAATAGTCATGGCTTGAATACGCACAAGCCAGCGCGAAGGCTGGCTTGTGGGGGTTTCCTACGAGAGTAGCCTGTTACTCAGCGTCGGCTTGAGCCTGTGCTGGCTTTACAGCTTCTTCGTACGAGACCGATTTGTCGGTCACAGTCGCTTTCTGCAGGACAGTATCTACAACTTGTTCTTCCAGTACAACCGAACGCACTTCGTTCAGTTGCTGGTCGTTCTTGTAGTACCAGGCGATAACCTGCTCTGGCTCCTGGTAGGCCGAAGCCATTTCTTCGATCATTTCACGCACTTTGGCGTCGTCCGGCTTCAGCTCGAACTGCTTGACCACTTCGGCGACGATCAGGCCCAGCACCACGCGGCGCTTGGCTTGCTCTTCGAACAGCTCGGCCGGCAGTTGGTCAGGCTTGATGTTGCCACCGAACTGCTGGACAGCCTGCACGCGCAGACGGTTGACTTCGTTTTCCAGCAGGGCTTTTGGCACTTCGATCGGGTTGGCGGCCAGCAGACCGTCCATGACCTGGTTCTTGACCTTGGTCTTGATGGCCTGACGCAGTTCACGCTCCATGTTCTTGCGAACTTCGCTGCGGAAGCCTTCCAGGGTCGACTCTTTGATACCGAATTGAGCGAAGAACTCTTCGCTCAGTTCTGGCAGCTGTGGCGCCGAAACGCTGTTGACGGTGATGGTGAACTCGGCGGCTTTGCCAGCCAGGTCGAGGTTCTGGTAGTCCTCTGGGAAGGTCACGTTGACAACGCGCTCTTCACCAGCCTTGGCACCGACCAGGCCTTCTTCGAAGCCTGGGATCATACGGCCGGAACCCAGCACCAGCTGAGTGCCCTTGGCCGAACCACCGGCGAAGGCTTCACCGTCGATCTTGCCAACGAAGTCGATGTTGACTTGATCGTCGTTCTGCGCAGCGCGCTCGACAGCTTCGAAACGGGTGTTCTGCTTGCGCAGCACGTCCAGCATCTTGTCCAGGTCGGCATCGGCCACTTCGGCGCTCAGGCGCTCGACGCTGATCGATTCCAGGCCCGAAACGGTGAACTCAGGGAAGACTTCGAAAATGGCAACGAACTCGAGGTCCTTGCCCTTTTCGAACGACTTCGGCTCAACGGCAGGGGCGCCAGCCGGGTTCAGCTTCTGCTCGACGATAGCTTCGTAGAAGGAGGCCTGGACCAGGTCACCGAAAGCTTCCTGACGGGCATCGGCTTCGAAACGCTGGCGAATGACGCTCATCGGCACCTTGCCAGGACGGAAGCCTGCAACCTTGGCGCGACGGGCAGTCTGCTGCAGACGCTTGTTGACTTCGTTCTCGACGCGCTCGGCCGGAACGGCGATGGTCATGCGGCGCTCGAGAGCGGAAGTGTTTTCAACAGAAACTTGCATGGATATTCCTCGTTGCACAGACGTTAGCCGGCGATAGCCCGACTCCAGAATCAAGGGCAAGCATTCTAGTGACTCATTCAGCAGAAGTCACCCCACCCGGATTGTCGGCAGACCACGCCGGTCGATTTCCCTGAAAGGCCCGAGCGCCGTGGCGTCGAACCTGTTTAAGCGTTGCCCGCGCGGGCCGTCACAGGCCGCGCGATTGTAAAACCTTGTCAAACAAACCCCGCCCAACCCGAACGCACCTTTTATTACGGTTCGATCTCGTTGAACTGGCAGTATTCTTCCCACTCCATCCCCAGCGCCTCAGCCACCTCGCGATGGGTTTCCAGGCGCATCGCCTGCAGCTGCTCCGGCGTTTCAGCGATCAATTGCAGGGCCAATTCCCAGGGCTGAATACCCTGCTCATCGGCGGCATCCTCGAACGCCCACTCGATCTGCTGCGCCTGCTCGCGGGCATCCAGCTCGCGAATCTCCTCGAGCAGTTGCGGATTGGCTTCGGCGAAACGTTGCAGCGCCAGGGCCTGGCGCGCTTCTTTTGCGATCATTTGCGGTATTCCTCTGCCAGCATCTTGGCCGGACGGTCAACCGGCTGAAATCTAACAGCTTTTATTGGGGCATCAATAGAGGATTGCAAGGGGTGAGCCGAGCAATGATTGCAAACCCCTCGGCCAGGGCCTTGCAACTGCTGCGAGCTCGAGCGCAGCAAACCATGCAATGCAAAAACAACAAAGGCGCCCGATCTTTCGATCAAGGCGCCTTCATAAAATATGGGGTGGACGATGGGAATCGAACCCACGACAACCGGAATCACAATCCGGCGCTCTACCAACTGAGCTACGCCCACCATAATGCAGTGTTGCGGTACAGCCTTACAGAAACATGGTGCGGACGAAGAGACTCGAACTCTTACAGCTTGCGCCGCTGGAACCTAAATCCAGTGTGTCTACCAATTTCACCACGTCCGCATGAAGCGCTTAAAACAAAGGCGCCTGATCATTCAATCCTGGCGCCTCTGCCGAATCTGGGGTGGACGATGGGAATCGAACCCACGACAACCGGAATCACAATCCGGCGCTCTACCAACTGAGCTACGCCCACCATATTGCGTTACTGCTTACTTGCCCAGGCCTAATGGCGCACCCGGCAGGACTCGAACCTGCGACCATCCGCTTAGAAGGCGGATGCTCTATCCAGCTGAGCTACGGGCGCTTAAGCTTTCAGTCCGACTCGACAAGCCAACAAACCGCTTATTCCGTCCAACTTTGCCAACCCGTGCCAGGCAGTGCCCGACAAGTGCGGCGAATCTTATAGCCGACCCTCAAAGTCGTCAACATGTTTCTGAAAAAAATTTAAATTATTGAAGGGGTTAGGGGATTTGCCCGACCACCCGCCTTTGCCCCTGCGCCGTGTCGTGCGAGAATGCGCGCTTCTTCATGTTTCCTTCTCGATGGTTAATCACGCGTCTATGACTGCACACCTTATCGATGGCAAGGCGATCGCCGCCAACCTGCGCAAGCAGATCGCGCAACGTGTCGCGGAGCGCCGCCAGCAGGGCCTGCGTACGCCAGGCCTGGCAGTGATCCTGGTCGGTACCGACCCGGCCTCCCAAGTCTATGTCTCGCACAAGCGCAAGGACTGCGAAGAAGTCGGCTTCATCTCGCAGGCCTTCGACCTGCCCAGCGAGACCACCCAGCAGGCCCTGACCGAGCTGATCGACCGCCTCAACGACGACCCGGCCGTCGATGGCATCCTGCTGCAGTTGCCGCTGCCCGCGCACCTGGACGCCTCGCTGCTGCTCGAGCGCATCCGCCCGGACAAGGACGTCGACGGTTTCCACCCGTACAACATCGGCCGCCTCGCGCAGCGCATCCCGCTGCTGCGCCCGTGCACCCCGAAGGGCATCATCACCCTGCTGGAAAGCACCGGCCAGGACCTGTACGGCATGAACGCGGTCATCGTCGGCGCTTCCAACATCGTCGGTCGCCCGATGGCCATGGAACTACTGCTGGCCGGCTGCACCGTCACCGTCTGCCACCGCTTCACCAAGGACCTGGCCGGCCACGTCGGCCGTGCCGACCTGCTGGTGGTTGCCGCCGGCAAGCCGGGCCTGGTCAAGGGTGAGTGGGTCAAGGAAGGCGCGATCGTCATCGACGTCGGCATCAACCGCCAGGAAGACGGCAAGCTGGTCGGCGACGTGGTCTACGAGACCGCCCTGCCCCGCGCTGGCTGGATCACCCCGGTACCCGGCGGCGTCGGCCCGATGACCCGCGCCTGCCTGCTGGAAAACACGCTGTATGCCGCTGAAGAGCTGCACAAGTAAGTTGGCGTAAAGCGAAAACGGCACCTCTGGCAGGTGCCGTTTTTTTTGCCTGGCGTTTTTGCAAAAAACCTATCGCGGGGCAAGCCCGCTCCCACGCCATGCAACGCCGTGCAGCGTGGGAGCGGGCTTGCCCCGCGATGGGGCCCGTGAAGCTAACCGATCACTTGCGCGCCGCCTCCCACGACTTGAGCAGTTCGTTGTAACTGACCGTTTCGCCCTTGGGTTTCTCGTTGGCCAGTTTCGGCTTCGGCGCCCCCGGCTGGTCGAACCAGTACTGGGCATCCTTCTCGGGGTTGAGCTTCGGCGCACAGGTGGCCTGAGCGTTGGAGCGCTGCAGCCGCTCCATCATGCGGTCCTGATCCCGCGCCAGGCCGTCCAGCGCCTCTTGCGGCGTCTTCTCGCCACTGGCCACCTCGGCGATATGGCTCCACCACAGCTGCGCCAGGCGCGGATAATCCGGCACGTTGGTGCCGGTCGGCGTCCACTGCACCCGCGCCGGGCTTCTGTAGAACTCCACCAGCCCGCCCAGCTTGGGCGCCAGGTCGGTCATGGCCTGGGAGTTGATGTCCGACTCGCGGATCGGCGTCAGGCCGACGACGGTCTTCTTCAGCGACACGGTCTTGGAGGTGACGAACTGGGCATACAGCCAGGCCGCCAGACGCTGTTTCTCAGGGGTGGATTTGAAGAAGGTCCAGGAGCCGGTGTCCTGGTAACCGAGCTTCATCCCCTCCTCCCAGTACGGTCCCTTGGGCGAGGGCGCCATGCGCCACTTCGGCGTGCCGTCGGCGTTGACCACCGGCAGCCCCGGCTTGGTCATGTCGGCGGTGAAGGCGGTGTACCAGAAGATCTGCTGGGCGATGTTGCCCTGCGCCGGCACCGGTCCCGCCTCGGAGAAGGTCATGCCCTGGGCTTCCTTGGGGGCGTAGGCGCGCATCCAGTCCACGTACTTCTGCGTGGCGAACACCGCCGCCGGGCCATTGGTGTCGCCGCCGCGGGTCACACTGGAGCCCACCGGGTGGCAGTCCTCCACGCGAATGCCCCACTCGTCCACCGGCAGGCCGTTGGGCAGCCCCTTGTCGCCACCGCCGGCCATGGAAAACCAGGCGTCGGTGAAACGCCAGCCCAGCGATGGGTCCTTCTTGCCATAGTCCATGTGGCCATAGACCCGCTTGCCGTCGATCTCCTTGACGTCCTCGCTGAAGAACTTGGCGATGTCTTCGTAGGCCGACCAGTTCACCGGCACGCCCAACTCGTAGCCATACTTTTCCTTGAACTTGGCTTTAAGGTCCGGGCGTTCGAACCAGTCGGCGCGGAACCAGTAGAGGTTGGCGAATTGCTGGTCAGGCAACTGATAGATCTTGCCGTCCGGCGCGGTGGTGAAGGAAATGCCGATGAAGTCCTTCAGATCCAGGGTTGGCGAGGTGTAGTTCTTGCCCTCATTGGCCATCAGGTCGGTAATGGATTCCACCTTGCCATAGCGAAAGTGCGTACCGATCAGATCGGAATCGTTGACCCAGCCGTCATAGATGTTCTTGTCCGACTGCATCTGCGTCTGCAGCTTTTCCACCACATCGCCTTCCTGCAGCAGGTCGTGGGTCAACTGGATACCGGTGATCTCGGTGAAGGCCTTGGCCAGCACCTTGGACTCGTATTCGTGGGTGGTGATGGTTTCCGACACCACGTTGATCTTCATCCCCCGGAACGGCTCGGCGGCCTTGATGAACCACTTGAGCTCTTCGAGCTGCTGCTCCGGGGTCAGGGTCGACGGCTTGAACTCGCTGCCGATCCATTTTTTCGCCGCGTCTTCGTACTGGTCGGCCCAGGCCGTGCCGTGCAGGCCGGCCAGCACCAGCAGTGCGGCCAGGGTCAAATGTCGCCGTTTGTTGTCGTTATCGAACATTGTGATCTCCAGATTGCAGAAGGATCCTTGCCCCAGGCTCAACCCCAGCGCAGCACCACCACCAGCCACGCCAGCGACAGCAGCGAGGCCACCCACAACGGCCAGTCGCTCACCCCCACCACCAGCAGATGCAGGTAGGCGCTGGCCAGCAAGCCGATGAACAGCCGGTCGCCACGGGTCGTGACAATCGGCAGAAAACCGCGACGTTCCAGGCACGGGCGGCGCAGTTCGAACAGGGTCATGCACATCAACAACAGGCCGATCGCCGTGAAGAACAGCGCGGTCGGCAGGGTCCAGGCCATCCACTCCATCATCCGCCCTCCTCACACCCGGCCCAGGGCAAAGCCCTTGGCCACATGGTTGCGCACGAACCAGATCACCAGCATGCCCGGCAGGATGGTCAGCACCCCGGCGGCCGCCAGCACGCCCCAGTCGATACCCGAGGCGGACACCGTGCGGGTCATCACCGCCGCGATCGGCTTGGCGTTCACCGAAGTGAGGGTGCGTGCCAGCAACAGCTCGACCCACGAGAACATGAAGCAGAAGAAGGCCGTCACGCCGATCCCCGAACCGATCAGCGGGATGAAGATCTTCACGAAGAACCGCGGGAAGCTGTACCCATCGATGTAGGCGGTTTCATCGATTTCCTTCGGCACCCCGCTCATGAAGCCCTCCAGGATCCACACCGCCAATGGCACGTTGAACAGGCAGTGGGCCAGGGCCACGGCAATGTGCGTATCGAACAGGCCGATCGACGAGTACAGCTGGAAGAACGGCAGCAGGAACACCGCCGGCGGCGCCATGCGGTTGGTCAGCAGCCAGAAGAACAGGTGCCGGTCGCCAAGAAAGCGATAGCGGGAAAAGGCATAGGCCGCCGGCAAGGCCACCGTCAGCGAGATGACCGTGTTCAGGCACACGTAGTAGAGCGAATTGATATAGCCGCTGTACCAGCTGGCGTCGGTGAAGATCACCCGGTAGTTGTCGAAGGTGAATACCTGCGGCCACAACGTCAGCCCACCGAGGATCTCGCTGTTGCTCTTGAACGACATGTTCAGCAGCCAGTAGATCGGCACCAGCAGGAAGAATAAGTACAACAACAGGGCCAGCGTTTTGCGCTTGCTCATGGCCTACTCCTTGTCGGCGTGGGTCATGGCTGTGTAGAACAGCCACGACACCAGCAGGATGATCAGGAAGTACACCAGCGAGAACGCCGCCGCCGGCCCCAGGTCGAACTGCCCGACCGCCATGCGCGTGAGGGTCTGGCTGAGGAACGTGGTGGCGTTGCCCGGCCCGCCGCCAGTGAGCACGAACGGCTCGGTGTAGATCATGAAGCTGTCCATGAACCGCAGCATCACCGCGATCAGCAGCACATTCTTGAGCTTCGGCAGCTGGATATGGCGAAACACCGCCCAGCCCGATGCCCGGTCGATGCGCGCGGCCTGGTAGTACACGTCGGGGATGGCACGCAAACCCGAATAGCACAGCAGCGCCACCAGCGAAGTCCAGTGCCACACGTCCATCACCAGCACGGTGACCCAGGCGTCAAGCGGGTCGCCGGCATAGTTGTAGTTGACCCCAAGCTTGGCCAGCGTCGCGCCGAGCAGACCGATGTCGGCGCGGCCGAAGATCTGCCAGATGGTGCCCACCACGTTCCACGGGATCAGCAAGGGGATGGCCATGAGGATCAGGCACACCGACGCCATGCGCCCACGGGTCGGCATGGTCAGGGCGATGGCGATACCCAGCGGGATTTCGATGGCCAGCACGCACCCGGAATAAATGAACTGGCGCAGCAGCGCATCATGCAGCGCCGGGTCGCGCAGCACCTGGCGGTACCAGTCGGCACCGACGAAGTAACGGTTGGAGGCATCGAAGATGTCCTGCACCGAGTAGTTGACCACGGTCATCATCGGGATCACGGCGCTGAACGCCACCAGCAGGAACACCGGCAGCACCAGCCACCAGGCCTTGTTGTTCGGCACCTTGTTCATGCCTCGGCCTCCACCAGCAGATCGTCCAGGTAGAGCATCAGCCATTGCGGCGGCAGGCTTACCCAGGCCCGGCCATGGGGCACCACCCGGTCCTCGCCCAGGCGCGCCTTGAGGGTCACCCCCGCCAGCACCAGCGTGAGGATGCGGTAGGTGCCCAGGTCCTCCACGTCCACCACGCGCGTCTCGAAAGCGTTGTCGAAGGGGTGCTCCCACACCTGCACGAACTCCGGACGGATGCCCACCTGCAAACGCCCGCCTTCAGAGGTTGCCAGGCGCTCACGCACCCCCTCGTGCAACACCAGATGGACATCGCCAAAGCTCACGCCGTCGGCCTCGGCGCGCACATCGATCAGGTTCATCCCGGGGCTGCCGATGAAATAGCCGACGAAGGTATGCCGGGGCCGTTCGAACAGCTCGCGCGGGGTGCCGAACTGAACGATGCGCCCGGCGTGCATCACCGCGATCTTGTCGGCGAAGGTCGAGGCCTCCAGCTGATCGTGGGTGACGTAGATCATGGTGATGTTGAACTGCTCGTGGATCTGCTTGAGCTTGCGCCGCAGCTTCCATTTCAGGTGCGGGTCGATCACCGTCAGCGGCTCGTCGAAAAGGATCGCCGAAACGTCGTCGCGCACCAGCCCGCGGCCCATGGAGACCTTCTGCTTTTCGTCGGCGCTGAGGTTGCGCGCGCGCTTGTGCAGCACCGCGGTCAGCTCCAGCACCTCGGCGATTTCCTCGACCCGCGCACGCACCCGCGCCTCGTCCAAGCCCTGGTTGCGCAGGGGGAAGGCCAAGTTGTCGAACACCGTCATGGTGTCGTACACCACCGGGAACTGGAACACCTGGGCGATGTTGCGCTGCTGCGGGGTCAAGGCGTTGACCACCTTGCCGTCGAACAGCACCTCGCCATGTGAGGGCGCCAGCAGGCCGGAAATGATGTTGAGCAAGGTCGACTTGCCGCAGCCCGACGGCCCGAGCAAGGCATAAGCACCGCCCTGAGCCCACACATGCTCCAGCTCATGCAAGGCGTAGTCGTCGGCGCTTGCGGGCGAGCGGCTGTAACTGTGGGCCAGCTGGTGCAGGCGGATCTCGGCCATCAGGCGCTCCTCGCGTCGCGCAGGCGTGGCGCCTGCACCAGGGTGTCGCCGCTGTCGAAGATGAACAGCTTGTGGGTGGGGACGAACACACGGATCGGCGTGTCCACCTGATATTCGTGCACGCCCGGCAGATGCAGGGTCATGCGCCAGTGCTCGTTGCGCACATGCAGGAAGGTTTCCGAGCCGCTGATCTCGGCCAGCTCCACCAGCACCGCCAGCTCCAGGTCATCGTCGCGCGAGGGCACCAGGGTCAGGTGGCCGGGGCGGATGCCGAAACGATACTCGCCGTCCGCCAGCTCACGCAGGTCGGCCGTGCGGGCAAAGTGCACGGCACCGGCCAGGCTCACCTCGTTGCCGACGATGCGCCCGGGCACCAGGTTGATCGGCGGCTCGCAGAACAGCTCGGCGGCCAGCACGCTGGCGGGCCGCTGATACACCTCGGTGGTGCGGCCGCTCTGGATCACCCGGCCCTCGTGCAGCAAGGTGGTGGTGCCACCCAAGGCCAGCGCCTCGTTGGGCTCGGTGGTGGCATACACGGCGATGCAGTTGCGCTCGGCGAACAGGCCGCGCAGCTCCTGGCGCAAGCCCTCGCGCAGCTTGTAGTCGAGGTTGACCAAGGGCTCGTCGAACAGGATCAGCGAGGCGTCCTTGACCAATGCCCGGGCCATGGCGGTGCGCTGCTGCTGGCCACCCGACAGTTCCAGCGGCAGGCGCCCGAGAAAGGGCTCGATGCGCAACATCTCGGCGGTTTCGCGCACCCGCCGCTGGATGTCCGGTTCGGCCATGCGCGCCTGGCGCAACGGCGAGGCGATGTTCTCGAACACCGTGAGCGTGGGGTAGTTGATGAACTGTTGATAGACCATCGATACGTTGCGGCTGCGCACCGGCCGCCCGGTGACATCCTCGCCATCCATCAGCACCCGGCCGCTGTCCGGGCGGTCGAGGCCGGCCATCAGGCGCATCAGGCTGGTCTTGCCGGCCAGGGTGCGGCCCAGCAGCACGTTGAACGAGCCGGGCTCGAAGCGCAGGCTGGCGTCGTCGATCCACAGCTGGTTGTCGACACTGCGGCGTACCTGCTCCAGCACCAGGGACATGGCGTGGCCTTCTTGTAATGGTTGTCCAGCCCACTCAGCCAGTTCCGTGCC
Source organism: Pseudomonas sp. TWI923 (assembly GCF_039673365.1). Classification (NCBI taxonomy): domain Bacteria; kingdom Pseudomonadati; phylum Pseudomonadota; class Gammaproteobacteria; order Pseudomonadales; family Pseudomonadaceae; genus Pseudomonas; species Pseudomonas sp. TWI923. The sequence continues at coordinate 49,999 of NZ_JBDJLM010000008.1, forward strand.
AGCCCGGCATAACCGCTCTAAACCTGCATCTTGCGCCCGGGCACGGCACCCGGCCTGTACAGATGTGAACAGTTTCGCTGAACAACTGAACACCCTCGGGTTTGACATTGAACAGCACTGAACGACACTCAATCGCGGTCGCCAATAAAAACAACACCCCACAGGACAGGCCCATGGCCCACTCCGTTTCGACCCACGCCCAACTGATCCAGGCCTCCTGGGCGCGCTGCCGCGAGCACGGCCTGCAGCCCCAGCAAACGCCCGACTTCGATTGCCTGACCGGTGCCGAGCTCGATGCCCTGCTCGAACGCAACCAAGTGCTCCTGCGCCTCACCCATGACGATGTGCTGCCGCAATACGCGCACCTGCTGGGCAACGCCAGCCACCTGGTGATGCTCGGCGACGCCAGCGGCTGCCTGCTCGGCGCCTGGGGTACCCGGCGCTTCGTCGACCCGCGCCAGCAGCACGCCTTCACCCCCGGCGCACGCTGGCGCGAACAAGGCGTCGGCACCAACGCGCTGGGCACGGCATTGGTGTGCGGCGAGGCCATCCATGTCGGCCAGGACGAGCACTACCTGAGGCAGAACCGCTACATGGCCAGCGCTGCCGCACCGCTGTTCGACGCCGAGCGGCGCCTGGTCGGCGTACTCGACGTGGCCAGCGACGGCTACCTGCCCGCCGCCCAGACTCTGGGCCTGGTACGCATGCTCAGCCAGAGCCTGGAGAACCGGCTGATCCTCGCCGGACCCGGCGAGCAGCATTGGCAGCTGCTGTTCAACACCGGCGCCGACAACCTCGACAGCCCCTGGGCCGGCCTGCTGTTGTTCGACGAGCGCGGCGAGGTGCGTGCGGCCAACCACCGCGCAGGCAGCCTGTTGGGCGTCGACCCGCGCCACCTGAACCTGACGCAGCTGTTCCAGGTGCCGTTGCGGCAGATCCTCGAACACACCGAAGGGCGCCCCTTCGCCCTGCTCGCCCATGGCCGCCAGCGCCTGCATTGCCAATGGCAGGGACCGCGCCGGCCACCCGCGCGCCGTGTGCCAAACGCCACGGATGCGCGTGTGAGCAAGGCGCTGGCCCAGGCCGGTGTGCTACTGGAGAAGGACATCCCGCTGCTGGTCCAGGGCGAGACCGGGGTAGGCAAGGAGGTGTTCGTCAACGCCCTGCACCAGGCCAGCAGCCGGGCGCGCCAGCCGCTGATCGCGGTCAACTGCGCGGCGATCCCGGCCGAACTGGTGGAGTCGGAGCTGTTCGGCTACGAAAAAGGCGCCTTCACCGGCGCCCACCATAAAGGCAACCCTGGGCTGATCCGCAAGGCCGACGGCGGCGTGCTGTTCCTCGACGAAATCGGCGACATGCCGCTGGCCACCCAGGCCCGCCTGCTGCGTGTACTGCAGGCCCGCAGCATCCAGCCGCTGGGCAGCGGCGAGCCGGTGGCGCTGGACATACGCGTGGTGTCGGCGAGCAACCGCGACCTCGCCGCCGAGGTGCGTGCCGGGCGTTTTCGCCAAGACCTTTATTACCGCATCGCCGGGTTGACCCTGGTGCTGCCGGCGCTGCGCGAACGCAGCGACCGCCGCGCGCTGATCGAAGAGGTGCATGGGCGCCATCGCGAGCCCGGCCAGCCCGAACGCCTGGCGGATGATGTGCTGACGATGCTGGAGCGGCATCCCTGGCCGGGCAATCTGCGTGAGCTGGTCAGTGTGATGCAGGTGGCGCTGGCATTGGCTGGTCATCAGCCGGTCGGGGTGGAGCATCTGCCGGACAGCTTTCTGGCTGAAGCCGGGGAAAGCGCAGTGCATGAACACGCCCCGAACGACCTGGGCAAATTACTGCAGCGTGCCAATGGCAATCTCTCTTCTGTAGCCAGAGCATTGGGGATTAGCCGCACGACCCTTTACAAGCGTTTGCGCGAACAGGGCCTGGTGGTTTCCAACGAGTGATGCAGTGCCTGTACCGGCCTCATCGCTGGCAAGCCAGCTCCCACAAAGATCCTGCAATAGCGCACGCCACCTTGTGGGAGCCGGCTTGCCGGCGATGAGGCCAGCACAGGCACAACAGATTCCGCTGCCAAACCCGCCATTTCAGCTGAACCCGCCGCCCACCCCACGCGCTTCAGCCGGGATTTCGCCCTGATCCGCCCGACAATGGTCGCACAGCCCACCCGTGGATGCGTGCCCAATGCAAACAACAAATACCGTCCTCATGATTCGCCCGGCGCGGTTCGCCTTCAACCCGGACACCGCCGTCAACAACCGCTTCCAGCAGGCCCCTCTGGACCCTGATACCGCCAGCGCCAAGGCCCTGGAAGAGTTCGACGGCTACGTCGCCAGCCTGCGCCAGCACGGCGTCGAGGTGCTGGTGGTGCAGGACACCCCCGAGCCGCACACGCCCGACTCGATCTTCCCCAACAACTGGTGGAGCAGCCACGCCGACGGCAGCCTGGTGCTCTACCCGATGGAAGGCCAGAACCGCCGCCTGGAGCGCAGCAAGGGCGTGCTGCGGGCACTGGACGAGCGCTTCACCATCAAACAGACCGTCGATCTGAGCCCGCTGGAACAGCAGAATCTGTTCCTCGAAGGCACCGGCAGCATGGTCCTGGACCGCGAACACCGCATCAGCTATGCCTGCCACTCCGGCCGCACCCACGAACAGGCCCTGCGTCAGTTCGCCGAGCAGCTCGACTACCGCCTGTGCCTGTTCCACGCCGTCGACCGCCAGCACGCGCCGATCTACCACAGCAACGTGATGATGAACGTCGGCCGCCAGCTCGCCGTGGTGTGCCTCGACGCCCTGCCCCACGCCGGCGAACGCCAGGCCCTGGAGCACTCGCTGCGCGAGACCGGCAAGCAGGTACTGGCGCTCAATCACGACCAGCTGGAGAACTTCGCCGGCAACATGCTCGAAGTGCACGACCGTGACGGTCGCTCGCTGCTGGTGATGTCGCGTAGCGCCTGGCGCTCGCTGGACGCCGACCAGCGCAGCCAGGTCGAGCGCCACAGCCACCCGCTGGTGGTGAACATCGACCATATCGAACGCATCGGCGGCGGCAGCGCACGCTGCATGCTCGCCGAAGTCCACCTGCCCTCGCGCCACTGAATTCAAAGGAGAATCACCATGACCCGCTATATCGACGTGCAAGACCTCGCCCGCCTGGTCAATCGCAAGGGCCTGCCCACCTGCCTGGCAGAAATGGCCGAGTACATCCGCCAGGACTACCTGCGCTGGCACGACTTCGAAAAATGCCCACGCCTGGCCAACCACTCGCCGGACGGGGTGATCGAGCTGATGCCGGTGTCCGACGCCAGCCTGTACGCCTTCAAGTACGTCAACGGCCACCCCAAGAACACCCACAACGGCCTGCTCACGGTGATGGCTTTCGGCGCCCTGGGCGACGTCGATACCGGCGCGCCGGTGCTGCTCAGCGAGATGACCCTGACCACCGCGATTCGCACCGCCGCCACCTCCGCCCTGGCCGCCCGCTACCTGGCGCGCAAGGACAGCAAGCGCATGGCGCTGATCGGCAACGGCTCGCAAAGCGAGTTCCAGGCCATCGCCTTCCACACCCTGCTGGGCATCGAGGAAATTCGCCTGTTCGACATCGACCGCGCGGCCTCGGAAAAACTCGCGGCCAACTTGGCCGGCTACCCACAGCTGAAACTGACCATCGCCGCCAGCGTGGCCGATGCGGTGCGCGGCAGCGACATCGTCACCACGGTCACCGCCGACAAGGCCTACGCCACCATCCTCACCCCGGAAATGATCGAGCCCGGCATGCACCTGAACGCCGTGGGCGGTGACTGCCCGGGCAAGACCGAGCTGCACCGCGAGATCGTCGAGCGGGCCCGGGTGATCGTCGAGTACGAACCGCAGAGCCGTATCGAAGGCGAGATCCAGCAGATGCCAGCCGATTCGCCGACCACCGAGTTCTGGCAGGTGGTCGAAGGGATCGCGGCCGGGCGCGAAAGTGCCGAGCAGGTGACGCTGTTCGACTCGGTCGGTTTCGCCATCGAGGACTACTCGGCGCTGCGCTATGTGCTGGATGTGGCCAAGGCGCTGGACATTGGCCATGACATCAACCTGGTGCCGGAGCTGGCCAATCCGAAGGATCTGTTTGCCCTGCTGCAGCCGGCGGCAGTTGAACGCAAGGCCAGCGCTGCCTGATCGATTGCCTGGGGCTGCGCTGCAGCCCATCGCCGGCAAGCCGGCTCCCACCTCGTTCGCGCTGGTTTCAAGACCTTCACCGTACCTGTGGGAGCCGGCTTGCCGGCGATGGGCCGCAAAGCGGCCCCGGCATCGGAGCCAGACAGAAACCGCTGTCGCACTTCCATAAATCCTTGTCGCAACAGCCGATTCGGCTGCAACAAGCAACTCAACAGCCGAATCCGGCCCCGCGCGCGCAGGCAAACGACACAAAAAACCGCTCTACCTCGCGCATTCTGACCGCGACCAACGAGTCACCCACAAGAACAGTTACAGAGCCACACGCTTGCACTGCCCCTACTTCCAATAACAACACCCAGGGACCTACACCTATGCTCACCCTACGAAAACGCCTCGGCGTGCTGCTGTTCTCGTTGTGCGCCACCACCGTTGCCCAGGCCAAGGAATGGACCGAGATCCGCTTTGGCGTCTACCCCGAATACCCGCCCTTCGAATCCGTCGCCGCCGATGGCAGCCTGCAAGGCTTCGACATCGAACTGGGCAACGCCATCTGCGAAAAGCTCCAGGTCAAGTGCACCTGGGTGCACAACGAATTCGACGGCATGATCCCCGCCCTGCGGGCGCGCAAGTTCGACGCCATCATGTCGTCGATGGCCGTCACCCCGGCCCGCCAGAAACAGATCGATTTCACCAACCGCCTGTTCCTCAGCCCCACCTCGGTGATCGTGCGCAAGTCCGCAGGCTTCGGCGACACCGTCGAATCGCTCAAGGGCAAGCAGGTCGGTGTGCTGCAAGGCTCGCTGCAGGAAGCCTATGCCCGCGCCGTGCTGGCACCGCTGGGCGCCCAGGTCAAGGCCTACCAGGCCCAGGACCAGAACTACGCCGACCTGATGAACGGCCGCCTCGACGCCACCGTCACCGACAAGCTCGAAGCCCAGCTCAACTTCCTCTCCAAGCCCGAAGGCGCCGACTTCAAGAGCGGCCCGGCGATCAAGGACCCGAGCTTGCCGCTGGACATCGCCATGGGCCTGCGCAAGACCGACCCGGAGCTCAAGGCACTGCTCGATAAAGGCATCGCCATGATCCACGCCGATGGCACCTACGCCGCGATCCAGAAGAAGTACGTCGGCGAGCTGGACATCTACAACGAGTGACCTACAGCGCTGATCGCGGGGCAAGCCCGCTCCCACGGGCTCACCACTGCGTGGGAGCGGGCTTGCCCCGCGATGGCCTCCCCGCGAGATCCCTGTCATGAACGACTTCCTCTCCCACGGCCTGCAGGGCTTCGGCCCGTTGCTGGCCCAGGGCACCTGGATGACCCTCAAGCTGGCCCTGCTGTCGCTGGCCGTCAGCCTGCTGCTGGGCCTGGTCGGTGCCAGCGCCAAGCTGTCACGCTCCAAGCTGCTGCGCATCCCGGCCACCCTCTACACCACGCTGATCCGCAGCGTCCCTGACCTGGTGCTGATCCTGCTGATCTTCTACAGCATGCAGATCTGGCTCAACGACCTGACCGAGGCGCTGGGCTGGGACTACGTGGAGATCGACCCGTTCGGCGCCGGGGTGATCACCCTGGGCTTCATCTATGGCGCGTACTTCACCGAGAACTTCCGCGGCGCCATCCTCAGCGTGCCGGCCGGCCAGCTGGAAGCCGCCACCGCCTATGGCCTGAGCCGCGCGCAGCGGTTTCGGCTGGTGCTGTTCCCGCAACTGATGCGCTTTGCCCTGCCGGGGCTGGGCAACAACTGGCTGGTGCTGCTCAAGTCCACCGCGCTGGTGTCGATCATCGGCCTGGCCGACCTGGTCAAGGCCGCGCAGAACGCCGGCAAGACCACCAACGACATGCTGTTCTTCCTGTGCATCGCCGGGCTGGTCTACCTGGTCATCACCACCTTGTCCAACCAGCTGCTCAAACGCCTTGAGCGACGCTACAACATCGGCATCAGGGAGCTGGCGCGATGATCGAACTCCTTCAGCAATACGGCCCGGCCTACCTGTACAACGATGGCAACGGGTTTTCCGGGCTGACCATGACCCTGTGGCTGTTCGTGGTCAGCATGGTGCTGGGCCTGCTGCTCTCGCTGCCGCTGGCCCTGGCGCGTACCTCGCGGCATGTCTGGCTGCGCCTGCCGGTGCAGCTGTACACCTTCGTGTTCCGCGGCACGCCGCTCTATATCCAGCTGTTGATCTGCTACACAGGCCTCTACAGCCTGCAGGTGGTGCGCGAGCACATGCTGCTCGACCAGTTTTTCCGTAACGCGCTCAACTGCACGCTGCTGGCCTTCGTGCTCAACACCTGCGCCTACACCGTGGAGATCTTCGCCGGGGCCATCCGCAACCTGCCCGCCGGCGAGCTGGAAGCGGCCCAGGCCTATGGTTTGCGTGGTTGGAAACTCAACCTGTTCCTGGTGCTGCCGGCGGCCCTGCGCCGTTCACTGCCGGCCTACAGCAACGAACTGATCCTGATGCTGCACGCCACCTCCCTGGCCTTCACCGCCACCGTCGCCGACATCCTCAAGGTGGCCCGCGACGCCAACGCCGCGACCTTCCTGACCTTCCAGGCCTTCGGCGTGGCCGCCCTGCTGTACATGCTGCTGTCCTTCGCCCTGGTCGGCCTGTTCCGACTGGCCGAGCGCCGCTGGATGCGCTTCCTTGACCCTGCCCGAGGCTGACCTGATGACCGCTACCGCACTGCCACTCACCCACTTCGCCCAGGCCCCGAGCACCCATGCCCAGGCCGGCGCCATCAAGCTCAGCGTCGACGGCCTGCACAAGCACTACGGCGAGCACCAGGTGCTCAAGGGCGTATCGCTGCAAGCCCGCAAGGGCGACGTGATCAGCCTGATCGGCGCCAGCGGCTCGGGCAAGAGCACCTTCCTGCGCTGCATCAATTTCCTCGAACAGCCCAACGCCGGCAGCATCACCCTCGACGGCCAGACCCTCGACCTGAGCAAGGGCACCCCGCCAGCGGCCCAGCTGCAGAACCTGCGCACACGTCTGGCCATGGTGTTCCAGCACTTCAACCTGTGGAGCCACCTGACGGTGCTGGAGAACATCTGCCTGGCGCCGCGCAAAGTGCTGGGCATCAGCGCCAGCGAAGCCGAGGCACGGGCGCGCAAGTACCTGGACAAGGTCGGCCTGCCGGCACGCGCCGCAGAGCAGTACCCGGCGTTTCTGTCCGGTGGCCAGCAGCAGCGCGTGGCCATCGCCCGCGCCTTGGCCATGGAGCCGGAAATCATCCTGTTCGACGAGCCCACCTCGGCGCTCGATCCCGAGCTGGTCGGCGAAGTGCTCAAGGTGATACAGACGCTCGCCGAGGAAGGACGTACCATGCTCATGGTCACCCACGAAATGGGCTTCGCCCGCCAGGTCTCGAGCCAGGTGCTGTTCCTGCACCAGGGCCTGGTCGAAGAGCACGGCAGCGCCGAAATCCTCGACCAGCCACAGAGCGAGCGCCTGCGGCAGTTCCTCTCCAATCGCCTGAAGTGAAGTCACGCCGTATATGGATACCAAGGCCACCACACCTGCCGCCGCACCGCTGGACCGCATCGATGAAGCCATCATCGACGTGCTGCGCCACCACGGACGGATCACCTACGAGAAACTCTCCACCCTCGTGCACCTGACCCCCAGGCCCTGCCTGGAACGGGTGCGCAAGCTGGAGCGGCGTGGGGTGATCCGCGGCTACGGGGCGATCATCGACCTGCAGCAGGTCTCCCCGGGCCTGTCGCTGCTGGTGCTGGTGGCCTTGTCCAACCAGAGCGGGCGCTCGGCCCAGCGCGCTTTCGAAGCCACCGTGCGGGCCTGCCCGCAGGTGTACGAATGCCAGCTGATCAGCGGCCACTTCGACTACAGCCTGCGCATGCGCTGCCGCGACATGGAGCATTACCGGGTGCTGACCGAGACCTGGATGAACAACGACGAGCTGCACATCGACAAGCTGGTCGCCCACCCGGAACTGGCGGCGGTCAAGAGCACCGCACCGCAGCTGTAACCCGTAGCCGACGGCCAGGTAGCAACTATGTAACCCGGCCGATCGGCTTGCACTCACTACCCTCGCTGCTCCCTCAAGACTGGAGCAGCACCGATGACCCACTCCCCCCTCTCGCCTCACCTCGCCTTCATCCATCACCGCCTGCCGCAGTGGATGGCAGGCGCCACCGCGGCCGAGCGCAAACAGCTCGAACGGCGGGTTCGCGCCAGCCACGCGGCGATGCGCCGTGTGCACCAAGCCCTGTCACCCGTGCAAGGCATCGAGGCATTCTGCCGTCCTTTGCTCGAAGAGGCGCTGTCACGCTGGTTCCCCGGGCGCGACTTGCCGACCGTAGAGCACGGCTGGGTCGGCCTGGGCAACCGTACATCGTCCTGGATGGAAGCGGCCCTGCAGAACTTCGAGGCGAACACCCCCATCGAGCTGTACGCGTCCACCTCTAGCCTCAAGCGCTTCGGCAGGGACAACAACACCGTAACCAGCGACGCCCACACTTTCGTCAGCGGCGTGCGAAATCTCGACCTGGGCCAACGCTACCGCTATCACCTGCAAGACCACATCGACACCGCTGACTTTCGCGAGATACTGCGCCAGCACGACCGTGCTGCCTTCGCCGCCGAGCTGACTCAGGCGTCGCTGCAAGGGCATCTGCAGCCACACGCCGCGCTCATGGGCGAGACTGTCTACGCCGGCCTGGCAGACTCAGCCCGTCTTCAACTTCAGTGTGGGTACCTGAGCGTGTTCGGCATTCCCTTGAACGGGCCGATGCTGATCCGTGACCAACCCAAGGACAAGATCGAAGCCTGCCTGCTGTACCTGCCGGGCCACCCCCACCAGCCCCTGCGCCAATACCCTTCGCTGCAGGCTGCAGGCACCGCGCTCACGCAGTTGCTGCGCCAGCAGGACGAACGCGCCTTCTTCAGCCGCTACGTCAGCCATGTCGAACAGCCCCGTTTCGCTGCCCGCCTGCGCGCCACCCTCTATCCGCGCTACCCGTACGCCGAACTGCATCCGACACCCCCAGTGCTGGAGAAGGGTAAGCATTTCAGCTGGATCAAGCGCGCCTTCCCCGCCCCCACCGATCTATGGCAGGAAACCCTGGACCTCAACGCGCGCCTGGAACTGAACTTCACCCCCTGGACCAAGGATGCGTTCGTCGAACGTGCCCGCACACAGGTCGAACAGCGCCTGGCCGACGCCGCGGCCATTGCCGTACCCGTGGCGCAGCGCGATGCCGCGGCCCAGCTGGCCCGCGTCGAGCAGTGGCTGGGCGTCGGGCTGAACGTGCTCAATGTCGCTGGCTTTTTCGTGCCTGCACTGGGCGAGCTGCTGCTGGTCATCGGCGGCGCCCAGATCGTCGACGAGTTTCTCGAAGGCGTGCACGCCGCCAACGAGGGCGATGCGGACGCCGCCATCGGTCATCTGTTCAGTGTGCTGGAAAACCTCGCGTTGTTCGCCGCCCTGGGCGCCGCCGGCCATTTCGCCGAACCTCACGGCGCACTGCACGACTGGTCCCGGATCGGCACGGGCGAGGCACAGAAGTTATGGCCTGGGGAGCTGACCCCCTTCGCTCGCCCACGCCCCTGGCCGCAGGAGCAGGTAGCGGACAGCCGTGGCCTGTATCACTGGCAAGAGCACCTCTGGCTGGCGCGCGACGACATGGCAATCCCGCTTGAGCAGGCGAAAGACGGCAGCCTGAGGCTGGCGCCAGTCAAGGGGCTGCGTCACCCCCCCGAACTGCTGGGCAACGGCCAGGGCACATGGCTACTTGAACATGATCGGCCGCTGGCGTGGCCAGACGAAACCTTGCTGGGCCGCCTGGGCCCCGCAACGGAAAAACTGGATGCCACCCGGCTCGAACAGGCTTTGCGCTGCAGCGGCTATGACAGCGCGACATTGCGTCGGACGTTGGTGGATCACCGGCCGATACCGGCGCTGCTGCTCGACAGCCTCGAAGCACTGGGCGGGCGCCCAGCCCTCGCCCCGGCCAAGCCATCACCAATGGCCCGCGTGGTGGCACGCGACTTCCCAGGGCTGAGCCACAACGCCCGCACAGAGATCGTCGCCCAGGCCAGCCCCACCGACCTGAAGCTGTTCCAACACACCGAACGGCTGCCGCTGACAGTGGCCGAGACTGCCCGTTTGTATCTGCGCGAAAGCCGAATCGGCAGAGCCCTGGCCCGCTTCCATCAAGACAGCGGCCCAGTCAATGATCGCGATACCCTGGTGTTCGCCATGCTCCCGCGCCTGCCTGGCTGGACCGGCAACCTGCGCATCGAGCTGCGCGCCAGCGTGCCCAAAGGTGAGCTGCTCGCAGCTACGGGCAAGCCTGGCCGCCCCACCAAAGTGCTGGTGCGAACCGAGCGCGGCTACAAACCCTACGACGAGCAGGGCAACGAGCTGGCGGGATACGAAGACCTGCACAGCGCCCTGCTGCACGCGATGCCCGACAGTGAGCGCAATGCGCTCGGCCTGCACACCCACGAAGGGCCTTCACTGCGTGACAGGCTGTTCGAGCTGGCCGCCAGCGACAGACGCCGTGCTGCCCTCGACCTGGGCATGATGCCGGTACGCCCCCAATACCGCCTGCCGAGCCGCCTGCCGGGCGAACCGCGCATCGGCTATCGGCTCAGCGGACGGGGCCAGGGCTGGATGAACGATGATGAGCTGTTCGATCAGCTCTACCCCGCTACGCCGGAGGGTGACCGGGAAATGCTGCGCCAACGCCTGCGTTACCAAGCGGGGCCACTACCAGGCGCATTCGGGCGCCTGCTGGAGCGTCTGCAGGTGGAGTACCGCCGGCTCGATGCCGCACTACAGCGCTGGGTGCACGTTTCCGAAGGCCTGACAGTCGGTGCGTTCGAACAACAGCGGGCGCTGCGCGAAGCTGCTGCCCAGCGCATTCGCAGCGCATGGCGCCGAGAGAGTGCGCAAGGCCCGCATGACAACCTCGACGACATCAACCTGGTGATCGAAGGGGCCGGGCTCACCAGCCTCCCCACCCTCCCGGTGCGCCTGCACCACATCCGCCTGCTGAACCTCAATGGGCTCAACGCCATCGACATGAGCGGCCTGGATACCTTCCTCGGCGCGTTTCCTCGTCTGCAACTACTGGACCTGGCAGAGAACAACCTCGAGCACCTGCCCCAAGCCTTGGCCCAGATGGGCGAACTGCAAGGGCTGGATGTGTCGGAAAACAACATCGACCTGGATGATGAAGCCAACCTGTCGCTGCTCGCCGGCATGGGAAACCTGCAACGCCTCAACCTCACCGACGGCATTCGCGGCCTGTCGGTGGCCACGCTTGAGCGCCTATCGGCGTTGCCATCATTGTCCTGGTTCCAGGCCGACCTCAACGAACTGGTGATGACCGCCGAACACTTTCAGGCCCTGCAGCGTTGGCCAGCCTTGCGCGGGCTGAGCCTGGGGCAGAACGCGATCGTGCTCGACGAGGCCGGACGCACCGCGCTTGCTGGCCTCGATCACCTGCAGATGCTGGTGCTCAATGAAAATCCCCTGGGCCTGGCCCCCGATCTCACTGGCTGGACGCAGCTGCAACAGTTGGACCTGGAATTGACCAATATCAGCCAATGGCCAGTGGGGCTCGAGGCTCTGATGAACCAGGAGCCGCTGGAGCTGCGCCACCTGGACCTGAGCGCCAACGAACTGATCGATGCACCTGACCTGCTGCACACAGCCTACGCTCGCGCGGTACGCGAAAGCCATCCGGGCATCGCCTACGCCTTAAATGGCAACCCCTTCAGCGACGTGGCCCTTGGCAACCTCGTCGACGCAGGCTTCAACGTTACCGCGCCAATCGGCCAGGGCCACCTATGGGCGGCCGACTGGCCCGAAGAACTTCAGTCGCATATCAACAGCACCGCCCAGGACCCGCAGTGGCAGCCACTCTACGAGCTGCTGCAACGGCTGCCCGACACCCTGGACTTCCAGAACGCGCCCGTCACCATGACCCAGCGCATGCAGCGTGTGTTGCAACTGCTGGCGACGGACGAAGCCGGCGCCGTGGAGGGCGGCTGGGGACGGGCGCAGGTCCAGCAGCAGATCATCGACCTGCTCAATGACGCCACCGAGGAGTGCGTGGACCAGGCCATCGTGCTGTTCCAGCAGGTCGAGACCGAGGTGACGGTGTGGCAGACCGTCAGCCATGCCACGGCGACCGATGCCGATGAACAGGTAGCGGTACGCAGCACCCAGGCACTGTTGCGCCAACGCCTGCTGGACGAGCGTATCGGTGCACTCTATCAGGCTCGGCTGGCTCGGCGCCGCGCCATCAGGGCGGACGACTACCAACCAACGCAAAACCCCGCCCCGGCCTTGCACGGCGACGATGACATCGACGATGCCGAACTGACCAGCGACCATCCCGACGAACTGGAAATGGCCCTGATGGCGCGCATCCAGTTACGGCAAAGGCTGCACCTGCCGCCGCAACCGCAGACCATGCGTTTCCCGCAGATGGCCCACCTCAGCGAGGCGACCCTGCAGCGGCTGGCTGATGCCGTGCGGGCCGGCAGCGACTCGACGACGCTGGTCGAGTGGTCGGTCAGCCAGCCGTTCTGGCAGCGATGGGTACGGCGCCTGCGTCCGCAAGCCTTCGAAGCGCTCGCCGAACGCTGGGCGGGGGCTGGCGAATACTTCGACAGCCTCAGCGAGCCCGCCCCCGACGCCGGCGCCTACACCGGGCCAGCGGTGCCCTCGCGCTACATCGATGCACTGGAAAACCAACCGGGCCATGTCCAGGGGCCCACCTGGCGCCGCGATGGCGTGGTGCAGCGCGTCGACCTGGTATCGGGCCATTACCAAAACGAAAGCGCGCTGTACCATCGCGCGGCCGAACTGCTGCTCGACACCCGCAAGGCCGACGAGGCGGCATTGCTGCGCGAGCTGACCGAAGTCATGGTCAACACCTACTCCGACTGACCCTTACCGGCACGGCGGATCGCATTGCGCCTGCTGGCCGTCGTCGGCCGCCCACTGGGGCGGCTGACGATAGCCCGACACCCATCCCGTTACGGCGTCCCCCGGCATGGGCCGGGCGATGCCGTAGCCCTGGGCCAGCTCGCAACCCAGCGCCATCAGCGCACATCCGTGCTCCACACTTTCCACACCCTCGGCCACCACCTCGCGGCCAAAGGCCCGGGCCAGGCCGATCACCGCAGTGGTCAGCGCCAGGTCGTCATGATCATGGAGGATGTCGCGTACGAAGGACCTGTCGATCTTGATGGTCTGCGCCGGCAGGCGCTTGAGGTAGCTCAGCGAGGAGAAGCCGGTACCGAAGTCATCCAGTGAAAAGCTCACCCCGAGCGCGCGGCAGGCGTCAAGGCAGCGGCCCACGCGGGCCAGGTTGTCGATCGCCACCGACTCGACGATTTCCAGGTCCAGCCGCGCAGGCGGTACCCCCGGATGACGCGCCAGCAACTGGGCCAGGCGTTCGGTAAAGTCACCGCGCTGCAACTGCCGGGCGGCGATATTGACGCTGACGGACCAGTCACATCCGCTCAAGCGCCACTGCTGCAATTGACTCAAGGCCTGGTCGATGACCCATTCGCCCAACTCGACGATCAGGTCGGTCTGCTCCACCAGCGGCAGGAAATCCCCGGGGGGCACCGGCCCTTTGGAGGGATGCAGCCAGCGCAGCAGCGCCTCGAAACCCATCACCTGGCCACTGCGCATGTTCACCTTGGGCTGGTAGTACAAGCACAACTCACCTTCACGCAGGGCCCGACGCACCCGCGCCACGGTCTGGTGGGTGGCCTTGAGCTCTTGCTCCTGGGACACGTCGAACAGGTGATAGCGGTTGCGCCCGCGCTGCTTGGCCACATACATGGCCTGGTCGGCATGACGCACCAGGGTGTCGGTGTCTTCATCGTCCTGGGGGTACAGGGTCACGCCGATGCTGGCGCTGAGGCTCAGCGAGTGCTCACGGACCGCATAGGGCGCGGCCAGCGCCTTCAGCACCCGCTGCAAGGCCGCCTGCAACTGCTGAGGCCCCTCGACATAACGCAGGATCAGCACGAATTCGTCACCGGACAGCCGCGCCACCGCATCGCCGCCCCGCAGGATGCCCTGCAGGCGCTTGGCGACCTGCACCAGCAGCAGGTCGCCGACGGCATGGCCGTAACCATCGTTGACCGCCTTGAAACCGTCCAGATCGAGCATGCATACCGCCAGCGGCACATCCTCGCGCCGGGAGAACGCCAACGCCTGGTTGAGCAGGTCGGACAGGTAGGCGCGGTTCGGCAGGCCGGTCAGTACGTCATGCCCGACACGCCACTGCAGGGTGTGCAGCAGCTGGCGCTTCTCGGTGACATCGAAGCGGATCGACACGTACTTGCGGACCTTGCCAGTGTGCGGGTCGATTAGCGGCACCATGGTGCTGTCGACCCAGTACAGCGATCCGTCCTTGGCCCGGTTGCAGATTTCGCCCTTCCACACCCGGCCGGCCGCCAAGGCCCGCCACATGTCGAGGAAGAAGCTCGGCTCATGCAGGCCGGAATTGAGGATGCGGTGGTTGGCCCCCAGCAGTTCCTCGCGGCTGTAGCCGGAAATGCTGCAGAACTGCTGGTTGACGTAAGTGATCCGACCCTGCAGGTCGGTCTCGGAAAAGATCGCAGCCGCATCCACGGCTGCGCGATAGTTGTCGTCCATAACCTTGGCAACCTAGCGGTTGAAGCGCTCCACCAGGGCGCGCAATCCGGCGCACACCTGTTCCAGTTCGGCACCGCGCGAAGCGGCGGCGTTGGCGTGACGAGCACTCTGCTGAACTGTGCCGGCCACCCCGTTGATCTGCCGCGAGACATCCTCGGCCACTGCTGACTGCTCCTGTGAAGCCGCCGCCATCTGCTGGCTCATGTCGCTGATGCGCGACACAGCCTGGCGGATGCCCTGCAAGGCCTGCTGGGCCTGGGCGACCTGAGTCACGCCCTGGCCTGCGCCGTCGATGCCCAGGCTGGCGATGTTCACCGCCTGCTCGGCACCGCTGCGCAGGGTGTCGATGATCGTCTGGATATGCAGGGTGGACTGGCGGGTCTTGTCGGCCAGCGCGCGCACCTCGTCGGCCACCACCGCAAAGCCACGCCCCTGTTCGCCGGCGCGGGCCGCCTCGATGGCGGCATTGAGCGCCAGCAGGTTGGTCTGCTCGGCGATGGCGCGGATCATCCCGGCGGCCTCGGCGATGGCACCGGTCTGACCGGCCAGGTCGTTGACCGCCTGGTTGATCTGCCCGACCGTGTCGGCCAACCCGCGAATGGCCGCGCCCGTGGCATCGGCGACCTGGCTGCCCTGCTCGGCCAACAGGTGCGCGGTGTGCGCCTCTTGCGCCGTCAGTTGCACATGGCCGGCCACTTCGCCAATGGAGGCGGCCATCTCGGTCATGGCCGTGGCAGTGAGGTCGGTTTCGGCGCGCTGTTCGAGCAGCGCCGACTCGGTACCGCGCGACAACCGCCCGGCATCCTGCGCGGCGTCGGCCATCTGCGTGGCAAGGTCGCTGAGGCGGGTAAGCGCGGTTTTCAGGCGCGCCTCTTCGCTGATCAGGATCAGCTCCAGCTGCCCGGCGGCACCGGCCTGGTCGCTGTAGGTCAGCGCCACCAACGGGTCGCTGAAGGTGTTGCCGGCGCCCTCGGCGATCCCCCGCAAATAGCGGCGCATGCGGCTTTGGGCCCAGACGCCGACACCGGCGAACAACGCCAGGGTCAGTGCCTGGGCCGGCAGGCCCGGCCACAGCTGGTTGGCGCCGATGGCCAGCGCGCCGGCAAGCAATGGCACGGCCATGGCACGCTGCAGCAACACCAGGCGCCGTGCGGGCGACAAGGCAGCCTTGCCCGCCCGCAACCGGGCATACAGCGCCTCGGCCCGGGCTACCTGCTCACGGCTGGGGCGCACGCGCACCGATTCGTAGCCGACCACCTGGCCGTTCTCCAGAATCGGCGTGACATAGGCACTGACCCAGTAGAAATTGCCGTTCTTGCAGCGGTTCTTGACGATACCCATCCAGCTCTGGCCGGCCTTGAGGTATTGCCACATCAGCTCGAACACCGCCTCGGGCATGTCGGGGTGGCGCACCAGGTTGTGCGGGCTGCCGATCAGCTCGGCCTGGCTATAGCCGCTGATGGCGGCGAACTCGGCGTTGCAGTAAGTGATCAGGCTGGCCGTGTCGGTGGCCGAAATGAGCCGCTGGTGTTCGGGGAAGCTTTGCTCGACCGGGTTGACCGGGAGGTTCAGACGCACGATGCAACTCCATTCGCGAACGGCCCGACGAGCGACCAGACGGGATGTCGGGGCATCGGAACGGTTCATCCTGGATCAGCTCAAAGTACCCAACAGCAGCGTGTCGCGGTCCGAAAGGGCCCGTTTCCCCCTGGAGGGATACTTGAATGACTGATCAGTCAAAGGTGGCGATTCTACGAATTCCATCACATTTTGCAAATAAAGGTGATGAATCGTGGCGTTGCGCTAAGCGAATAGATATCGTTAAGTGCTTGATTCTAAATGGGAATTGAGCGATGACGAGTTCTGGCCTCGGTCCTGCCCTGCGCCGCTACCGCAAACTGGCGGGCTTCACGCAAGCGCAACTGGGCGAACTGACCGGTTTCGACCCCAAGACCATAAGCCGCTTCGAAACCGGCACTTACACCCCCAGCATCGAGGCCTTGAGCGGCTTTGCGGATGTTCTGGGGGTGAGACTCAAAACCTTCTTCGTCGAGCCGGACGACGAAGAAGAGCAGCGTGCCTACCTCTTCCGTGCCATCCACAGAGCGCCCCCCAAGGACCTGGGCAAGCTGATCGTCGCCATCGATCAGGTCCTCGCAAAGCCCTGAAATTCCCCCGCGCACCACAGCAGAGCAGAGTCGACAGCACTGCACCACAACTGGTCAGACCGGTATGGCCAAAAAATCTTGCAATCAGGCAAATTTAGGCGTTACATGACCCTCGCAGTGAACAAACCGGTAAGACCACAATAATTAAGTCCTGCACTCTTTCGCTCCGTGTGGCTGGGGGGCAAGGACACCGACCCGAGATCCCTCCCATGCTCAAATGGTGTTCGCGTTCGATCTTCCTCCAGGTTGTGCTCGGCCTCGCCCTAGGCGTTGCCTGTGGCCTGAGCTTCCCCGACCTGTCCCTGCAACTCAAACCCCTGGGTGACGGCTTCATCAAGCTGATCAAGATGCTCATCGGCCTGATCGTGTTCTGCGTGGTGGTCAGCGGTATTTCCGGCGCCGGCGACCTGAAGAAGGTCGGGCGCATCGGCCTCAAATCAGTCATCTACTTCGAAGTGCTGACCACCCTGGCCCTGGTGATCGGCCTGGTATTCGCCTTCACCAGCGGTATCGGCAGCGGCGCCAACATCCACCTCGACCAGCTCTCCAGTGCCGATGCCGGCGCCCTGGCCGACCGTGGCGCGCATATCCACAGCACCACCACCTTCCTGATGGACCTGATCCCCACCTCGGTGGTGGGCGCCTTCGCCGACAACAACATCCTTCAGGTGCTGTTGTTCTCGGTGCTGTTCGGCAGCGCGTTGAACCTGGTGGGTGAATCGGCCTCGGGCATCTCGCGGCTGATCAACGAGCTGAGCCATGTGATCTTCCGCATCATGGGCATGATCGTGCGCCTGGCGCCGATCGGTGTGTTCGGTGCCATCGCCTTCACCACCAGCAAATATGGCCTGAGCTCGCTGCAGCACCTGGGCGGCCTGGTGGCGCTGTTCTACCTGACCTGCGCCGGGTTCGTGCTGATTGTCCTGGGTACCGTGATGCGCCTGTCGGGCCTGCGCCTGCTGCCCTTCATCAAATACCTGCGCGAGGAATTGAGCATCGTACTGGGCACTGCCTCCTCCGATGCCGTGCTGCCGCAGGTGATGCGCAAGCTCGAGCACTTAGGGATAGGCAGCTCCACCGTCGGCCTGGTGATCCCCACTGGCTACTCGTTCAACCTCGACGGCTTCTCCATCTACCTGACCCTGGCCATCGTGTTCATCGCCAACGCCACCGGCACGCCGCTGGCCATGAGCGACCTGCTGACCATCCTGTTGGTGTCGCTGGTGACTTCCAAGGGTGCCCACGGCATCCCAGGCTCGGCCTTGGTGATTCTCGCCGCCACCCTGACCGCGGTACCGGCGATCCCGGTGGTGGGCCTGGTGCTGGTGCTGGCGGTGGACTGGTTCATGGGCATCGGCCGGGCGCTGACCAACCTCATCGGCAACTGCGTCGCCACCGTGGCCATCGCCCGCTGGGAGAAGGACATCGATCTGGACCGCGCCCACAACGTGCTGGCCAACAAGCCAGGCTTCGCTCATGCCCCCCGCAAGCAGGGCCAACCCCATCAACAGGAATTCTAAGCCTGAACCGGCCGGCGCTCAGCGCCGGTCGGCCAAACGCAAAAATGCAGCGCCTCTCAAGGAGCGAACCGTGATCAGCTCTTCAACCGTAGTCACATCAGTGGTGGAGAAACTCCGCCAGGCCCTGGCCCGAGGCCAGTGGCGCAGCGGCGACATGCTGCCCGGCCAGCGTGAGCTGGCCGAGCAGCTGGGGATCAGCCGCCCCAGCCTGCGCGAAGCCGTCATCGTCCTGGAAACCCTGGGCCTGGTGCGCTCGATGCCCGGCAAGGGCGTGCTGGTGCTGGACGCCGACGCCGCCCAGGCGCAAAGCCCGGAAGCCGTTGCCGCAGCCAGCCTGGCCGACGTACTGGAACTGCGCTACACCCTCGAACCCTTCATTGCCGGGCTGGTGGCGCAATCGGCCGGCAGCCAGGACATTGGCCAGCTGCGCCTGAACCTCATGGACATGCGCGAAGCACTCGACGCCGGCGACAGCGAAGCGGGCGTCAACGCCTACATCGCCTTCCACGAGGCGCTGTTCGCCCTGACCACCAATCCGATCTTCCAGAGCGTGGTGCAGCAGACCGGCAATGCCCTCAAAGAGAGCGCCGAGATGCTGCGCAAATCGCCCGAACACCTGGCCGCGCGCCTGAGCGAAAACGAAGCGGTGGTGCGTGCCATCCGCGAACGCAACAGCGCCCTGGCCAGCCTGCAGATGCGCCGGCACATCCTCGCCGAGGGCGAGCGCATGGGCATCGCCCTGAACATCCCGGACGACCACCCAGGCACCTGAAACAGGAGAGCGACCATGACCACCTGCGCCCACGCCGCCCCGCACCTGCCTGCCCTGCTGGGTGCCGGCGAAACCCGCCTGTCGGCGGAGCAGATCTACCCCCGGCTGTTCGACGCCATTCTCGAACAGCGCCTGCCACCGGGCAGCGCCTTGCCCGAGCAGGCCCTGGGCAACGCCTTCGGGGTCAGCCGTACGGTGATCCGTCGGGTGCTCGGGCGCCTGTCCGATCAGCAGGTGATTGTGCAACGCCCCAGCCACACCGCGCACCTGGCCGCCCCCGACCCCGAGCAGGCGCGCCAGGTGCTCAGCGCCCGGCGCCTGGCCGAGACCACGCTGATCGGCCTGGCCACCCAGCGCGCGCGCCCGGCGCAAATCCGCCAGCTGCGCCAGCTGGTTGAGCGCGAACGCCAGCACCATGAGCAGGGCGAACGCTGCACGGCGATCCGCCTGGGTGGCGAATTCCACATGAAGCTGGCGCAGATGGCCGCCAATGCACCGCTAGCGCGATTTCTCAACGGGCTGGTGCCGATGACCTCGCTGATCATCGCCCGCTATGAGTCGCCTTGCTGCGAGCACTGCGCCTGGCAGGAGCACGCGGCGATCATCGATGCGGTGGAGAGCGGTGACAGTGGCGCGGCGCTGGCGTTGATGCATGAGCATCTGGACCACCTGGAAGCCAAGCTTGATCTGGGCCGGGGGGATTTGGGGTAAGGGCCGTTAGGTGCTCGCCGGTATTTTTGCAGCGCTCTTGAGATCGAGCGCCGCCCGCGCGGCGCATCGCTGGCAAGCCAGCTCCCACATCTGTTTCGGGCCAGTCACTCCTGTGACTACATCGCTGTACGCCTTGTTGGCCCGACTCGATTTTGAAGTGGGCGCTGAAGGCCCTGCGCTTGACTCGAGACATGCACCAAGGCGGGCAGCGGTACCTCCACAGGCATAACTGGCCCGAAACAAATGTGGGAGCTGGCTTGCCAGCGATGCGCCGCGCGGGCGGCGCTCGATCTCATAGGCGCTGCAAGACTGTCGCCATGCACCTGGCCGCCCCCCCTGCAATCCCAAGACAGCATGTCGCCCCCCACCAAACAGACCGCTTAAGCGCCCTATACTCGAAAAACCACCCCAGCCTCTACCCAAGGAGGCAGCCCGCGTGAAGCCGCTCGCCCTACTTTTGCCTGCCTGCTTCATCCTGGCCCTGGCCGGCTGCGCCGGCAAACGCCCCCCTGCCCCGCCGCCACCGCAAAACCTGCCCCCCGCCGTCTGGCAACGCATCGACCAGGAAATCATCGAAGCCTCTGCCGCCGCCGCAGGCTCGGCCAACGACTACGCCCGACGCTCGATGCGGGTGTGGAAGGAACAGGTGCAGCAACGCACCGAAAACGACTTCATCCCCTGGTTCACCGGCTACTGGACCCAGCAATGGCTCACGCTCAAGGTGGCCTGGTACAAGATCAACAACGGCAATGGCAACGAGCCGCCCGAAAAGCGCCTTGGCCTGTACTTGCAGGAGCAGTACCACCAGCGGGTGATCGACCCGGTGGCCGAACAGATCAACCCCGAAGGCATCCGCGACCGTGCCAGCGAACTGTATCTACAGCTGCTGGGCCAGCAGCTGCCGGCGATCATCCAGCGCTACAACGCTCCGCCCGAGCAGTTCAGCCAGCGCCTGAACCGTATCCCGGCCATCGCCCTCGGCCCGCCCGATGCGCGCAACGCCACGCTCTATCAGTTGCTCAGGGCCAAGTCGCTGGAACAGCAGCCGGCCTGGCAGTCGCTGCGCCAGCAGCTGCATCAACAGGCCTCCAAGGCGCCGGGGCAAACCGATGCGAGGCTGTCATCAGTGGCCACCCAGGCCAGCGAAAAACTCGGCGCCAGCCTCGCCCCGCGCGGGGCGGCCAGCGCCATCGCCGCCGCAGTGGGCAAGGCGGCGGGGGCCATGATTTCGGTGGTGGTGACCGGCTACGGCATGCTCTCCCATGACCGCGAGCAGCCGCAGATGATCGAGCAGTTGCGGGTGATCCTCAACGTGGCGCTGAACGAGGAATGGCAGGAACTGATGGAGAACCGCCAGAGCGGGGCCATGGCGGGTGTTTACTATCTGTCCGGGCAGGTGGAAGACAGCCTGCTCGCCAACCGGGTGCCAGTGCAGGAGCAGCAGCAGGCGCCGCTGCTGATTCGCTTGCCGCCTTGAGTAGGACGGTTGCTACTGCTTTGGTCTGCGCATCCCTCTGTAGGAGCGGCCTTGTGTCGCGAAAGGGTCGCGAAGCGGCCCCAGCTTTCAGCTACGCAACTAAAATCGCCGGGGCTGCTTTGCAGCCCTTTCGCGACACAAGGCCGCTCCTACAGGGGAAGTGCAGACCATGTGGGGCAACGCGGATTTTCAGGCCGGCGCTGGCGCCATGGCCGAAGTCGGCAAGCCGAAGATCCGATCGAACGCCCAGTTGTAGGCGAAGGTGTAGCACGGCACCAGGATGATGAATGCCAGGTCCACCACCAGCGCTTCCAGCAAGCTCATGTCCAGCCACCAGGCGATCAGCGGAATCAGGTACACCACCAGGGTCAGCTGGAAACCGATGGCATGCGCCACCCGCCGCGCCAGGCTGCGCCCGCGTGTCGCCTGGCGGCTCTCCCACCACTCGAACAGGCTGTTATAGATCAGGTTCCAGGCCATGGCGATGGTGGTGATCATCACCGCCAACGGGCCGGTATGCGAGGCCTGGGTGTCGGACAGATAGGCCAGGCCCAGGGTCGACATGCACAGGCCGATCAATTCATAGAAGGTCACGTAGACCAGTTTGCGTTTGAGTCCTTGCACGGGGTTACCTTTACCGCTGGTTTGTCGAAGGTGGGCAAGAATGCTTCAACGGCCTTGACAGAAAAAGTCAGCACCTTTCAGATTTACTGAAAGGAGACTGCCATGAATTTTTCCAGCGATACCATCCTGCTGTTCCTCGCCGTGCTCGATCACGGTTCGTTTTCCGCCGCTGCCCGTGCGCTAGGCCGCGTTCCATCGGCTGTGAGCATGGCCATCGGCAACCTTGAAGCCGAGCTGGGCTACAGCCTGTTCGAGCGTGGCTCGCGCGAGGCGCGCCCCACCGCCCAGGCCCAGGCCCTGGAGCCCCACGCGCGGCTGATCGCCGAGCAACTAGGGCTGCTGAGCGTGCACGCCCTGGAGTTGTCGCGCGGGCTGGAAAGCAGCCTGGCCATCGCAGTGGTCCCGGACATCGACCAGCGCCCGCTGCTCGCGGCCATCGCCCGCCTGGGCGAGCTCTATCCACTGCTCGATATCGAGCTGCTGGCCGCGCCGCAGGAAGACGCCCTGCAACTGCTCGACAGCGCCAGGGTCAGCCTGTGCCTGGCCTTTGCCGGGCTGCAGGTCGACCCACGGCGCAGCTTCCAGCACATCGCCATGGAATCGCTGGTGGCCACCCTGTCACCGCAACACCCTGCCTATGTCGAGGGCCGCATTCGTGACCTCGAAGACCTGGTGCACCTGCGCCAGATCCTGGTGCGCAGCCGCGACCTGCCGCTGGCCGACCCACGCTCGTTGATTGGCACCTCGCACTGGCGCACCGACAGCCTCGACCTGGCCGTGCAGATGGTCGAGGCCGGCCTGGGCTGGGGCGACCTGCCGTTGTCGCGGGTCGCGCCGCTGGTCAGGGCCGGGCGCCTGGTACGCCTGGACTTTCGCAACACCCGCAACGCCCTGGAACTGCCGGTGCACGCGTTCTGGCTCAAGCAGCAGCCCATGGGCCAGGCGGCCAGGGCACTGGTGGCGCTGTTGGCCTCGAAATGATTTGTAAGCACTTGAGGGCATAGCAGCCAACCTCTGCGACATTTAGTCTTTCAACATTTTGCGCAAACGGCCGATACCTCGGAAACAGGCCCCGCCCCTCGTGCCACAAGCATGCGGCGCCCTTCCTTCCCAGAATCAAGGTCTCGAAACATGAACCTGAAATTCCGCCACAAGATCCTGCTCAGTGCCTGCGGCGTCGTCGTCCTGGCATTTGCGTTGTTCACCCTCTACAACGACTACCTGCAGCGCAATACCATCCGCCAGAACATCGAATCATCGGTGCGCCAGGCCGGTCTGCAGACCGCCAGCAGCGTGCAGAACTGGATGAGCGGGCGCATCCTGGTGCTGGAAAACCTGGCCCAGGACATCGCCCAGCAAGGCGCCGGCAGCAACGTACCTGGGCTGGTCGACCAGCCGTCGTACACCAGCAACTTCCAGTTCACCTACTTCGGCCAGAACACCGGGCTGTTCACCCAGCGCCCTGACGCGAAAATGCCCGACGGCTACGACCCGCGCCAGCGCCCGTGGTACACCCAAGCGGTCAGCGCCAACCAGACCCTGCTGACGCCGCCCTACCAGGCGTCGGTCGGCGGCCTGGTGGTGACCATCGCCATCCCGGTCAAGGCAAAATCCAACGGCGAACTGCTGGGCGTGGTCGGCGGCGACTTGAGCCTGAACACCCTGGTCGAGATCATCAACGCCGTGGACTTCGGCGGCATCGGCCATGCGTTCCTGGTCGACCGTGATGGCCAGGTCATCGTCAGCCCGGACAAAGATCGGGTGATGAAGAACCTCAAGGACATCTACCCCGGCAGCCCCCTGCGCGTCGAACCCGGCATGCAGGACGTGAGCCTCGACGGCAAGGACCGCATCATCTCCTTCGCCCCGGTTCAAGGTTTGCCGTCGGCGCAGTGGTACATCGGCCTGTCGATCGACAAGGACAAGGCCTACGCCCCGCTGAGCCAGTTCCGCACCTCGGCGATCATCGCCATGCTCATCGCCGTCGCCGCCATCGCCGGCCTGCTCGGCCTGCTGATCCCGGTGCTGATGCGCCCGCTGACCACCATGGGCCGTGCCATGCAGGACATCGCCGAAGGCGAAGGCGACCTGACCCGCCGCCTGGCCGTGGAAAACAAGGACGAGTTCGGCGAACTGGCTACAGCCTTCAACCGCTTCGTCGAGCGGATCCATGCCTCGATCAGCGAAGTGTCCTCGGCCACCCGCCTGGTGCATGACCTGTCGGAAAAAGTGGTGGGCGCCTCCAACGCCTCGCTGAGCGGCTCCGAAGAGCAGAGCATGCGCACCAACAGCGTCGCCGCAGCGATCAACGAGCTGGGCGCCGCCACCCAGGAGATCGCCCGCAATGCCGCCGACGCTTCGCAACACGCCAGCGGCGCCAGCGAACAGGCCCACGGCGGCCGTGCGGTGGTGGAAGAAGCGATCAGCGCGATGACCGCCCTGTCGCTGCGCATCAGCGAATCCTGCGAGCAGATCGAAACGCTCAATGCCAGCACCGACGAGATCGGCAAGATCCTCGACGTGATCAAGGGCATCTCCCAGCAAACCAACCTGCTGGCGCTCAATGCCGCCATCGAGGCCGCCCGTGCCGGTGAGGCCGGGCGTGGCTTTGCCGTGGTCGCCGACGAAGTGCGCAACCTGGCGCACCGCACCCAGGAATCGGCGGAAGAGATCCACCGCATGATCACCAGCCTGCAGGTGGGCTCGCGCGAAGCGGTGCACACCATGAACACCAGCCAGGTCTCCAGCGAAGAGACCGTGCAGGTGGCCAACCAGGCCGGCGAGCGCCTGGCCAGCGTGACCCAGCGCATCGGCGAGATCGACGGCATGAACCAGTCGGTGGCCACCGCCACCGAAGAGCAGACCGCCGTGGTCGAGAGCCTCAACCTGGACATCACCCAGATCAACGCGCTGAACCAGCAAGGGGTGGAAAACCTCAACGAAACCCTGCGCCACTGCGACGCCCTGAGCCAGCAGGCCGGGCGCCTGAAGCAACTGGTGGGCAGTTTCCGCATTTGATGTGATACCTATCGCGGGGCAAGCCCGCTCCCACGCATTTGTGGGGGCGGGATTGACCCGTGATAGCACCTGACCGGCGCTGATTGCGGATTGCCACAACATTCCTTGACCCAGCCCCAACGCTCGGGCGCCTTACTCCACCACTTGCGTCGGGACGAGCTTGTTCGTGAATTAGCCTAGGCCCATTTTCAGAACCCGCCTGAGACAGGCTATATAAACCAAGCGTGAAACAAAATCATAGCAACACTTATGGTCGTCACTACATTTAGCTCCCACCCAAAGCCATCACCATAGTCAAACGAGTAATTAATCAAGCCCGAACCGCCAATCAGCTTCAAATAAACAACCATCATCACTATGCTGAATAGCGTCATTATTATTGCCAGCACCCTCCTGCGCAGTACAAGCCTAGCAAAACAAATGGTCAACAAGGCATCAAGCCCTACAAACAAAAGCAACCCTGTCATATTCACTTCTTGTACTCTTTGTACAAGTCAATTGCAGTAGGTGTATTGACTGCAGCCTCAGCCCCCAATGCTGCCTTGCTCATCTGTTTAATCGCGACCTCTTTGTCAACACGATAGTATTTGTACAGCCGCCATGCATCGGGCTTAAGCACAGGTCTAAACAACGCACCTATCGACAATGATA
Organism: Pseudomonas sp. TWI923; assembly: GCF_039673365.1. NCBI lineage: Bacteria > Pseudomonadati > Pseudomonadota > Gammaproteobacteria > Pseudomonadales > Pseudomonadaceae > Pseudomonas > Pseudomonas sp. TWI923. The sequence goes on from NZ_JBDJLM010000008.1 coordinate 75,761, forward strand.
AATCGGCGACCAGATAAGCTAGCTTCCCCTCACGCTCTGTAAAACCTAATTTTTTCGAAGCCTCTTGATAACCCTTCTTGACAGGCCCTTGAACATCGTCGCGCCCCTCGTAAAGTCCCCTGAGATTCTCATACACATTATTTGTTCCATGTGCGATTAATGGTCCGCCCGCTACAGCACAGAGCGTCCCCAATGAGCCGTAGCAAAAGCCACCTCCTGCTACTATCTGTCCCACGCCACCGAGAAGACCAACTGACTGCGTGATAATTCTCTCTCGCTGAAGTTTGAGATTATTTTTCTCAGCATTCAGTGCAGCAAGTGCCTGCTCTGGGTCCATTTGACGCTCATACACATCGTTTACCACCCGCCGCGCGTAATAGGCCAACTCCCGATTGAACTGCATCCGCAACCGCCGATCACGCAGGTGTTTAGCGCTGACCCCACAGCCATAGCTGATTAACCGAGACGCCGCCGCATTCACCTCCCAATACGCCTCATCCAACCGCTCACCGTATTCTTCGTCGCGCTGGCTCATAGCTGCTCACCCCAGCTGGCGTACCCGGTGGTACCGGCGGCGTGATGAATCCAACTGATGGTCCGATAGCTGATCAGCAGCCGCTCCTCGGCGTCCTGGTCGATCAAGAGCACCGCATGGGGCACATCCATTTCCTGGATGACGATCACCGCACCCTCCAGCCTCACCGAGAAGTACTTCTCTCGATGACCTGCCGGATGAATGCGGTACAGCTGGATATCGCAGTCGAGCACTTCCCGGCTGTCCACGGCCTGGGCCAGCAAGGGCGTGGACTTGTCGATGAGTTTGGTGACCACAACGGGCTGATGGGTGCCGCGCTGGGTGTTGTCCGGGTTGGAAATGCCGTGGCTGAACGACATCACCGTGATCTCGTCCTGGTGCGCGACCTGGCACCTGTTGCCGATGGACGCCTGGGTATTGCAGCCTGACGAAATCAAACCTTGCCGCTTGCCGGTGATGCTCATGTATCCGTTGAAAGCCATGGCCTGCACTCCTTGTAGAGAAAGGAGCGCAGCCTACGAAAACACTCAGGGCGTGTATGCCGGGCGCTTCTGAATTATTCGGCCTTCGCGGAACGCTCTGTTTATTGAGCCTGATTGCTACGGGTGATTGACCATGGCCGAACAGGTTTGCGCATCTGATGTGATGCTTATCGCGGGTCAAGCCTGCTCCCACGCCTCTGGAGCAACTGTCTTGCTTGCCATTCAAACAGCACGCTATCCCTGTGGGAGCGGGCTTGCCCCGCGATGGCCCTTCACGCCACCGCCACGTTCCTGCTCTTGCCGCGTTTCACCCACCCCACCAGTACCGCCGCCATCAGCACCAACCCCAGGTAGCCGAACAGCGGATACACCTGCCCCACCAGGCTGATGAAGCCCACCAGGCTGCAGACGAACCCCACCACACCCGCCACCACCGCCCCACCGCGGAACTTCGCCGTGCCCGCCGGCAGCAGCCGCGAGAGGAACGAGAACAGGGTGCCCACCGCCGTGTTGACGATCATCCCGAAGATGATCAGGCACATCACCAGCCCCAGCAGCGGTGACAGCTCGTTGGCGATCGACAGCATCGGCATGGGCAGTTCGGCGACGCTGTCCAGGCGCGACAGCATGCCGGCGCTCATCACCAGCATCAGCCCGCCCAGGGCTGCGCCGCCGAGCAGGCCGCCGACCACCGCGCTGCGGCGGCTACTCGCCGAACCACCGAGGATCGCCAGGATGGGCGCACCGGCAACGATGTTGTAGGACACATACAGGAACGCCCCCAGCAGCCAATGGCTGGCACCGGCCTGCTGCTGGCTGGCCAGTTGGTCGAGGGCGGCGAAGCTCTGGTTGCGGGTAAACACCGCGTACAGGGCAATGGCCGATGCCACGAGGATCAGCAAGGGGGTGATCGCGCCAATGGCGACCATCACCTTCTGCACATCCAGGCAGACGATGGCCACCACCAGCACCGTGACCAGCACGCTACCCGCCAGGGCTGGCACGCCGAACTGCTGCTCCAGCAACGCCCCGCCCCCGGCGAGCATGACCACCGTTACGCCGAACATGAAGAAGGTGATCATCCAGTCGACCAGCAGGCCCAGGTGTCGGCCGCAAATGGCCTGGATCACCTGCTTGTGCGACGTCGCCCGCAGGCGGTTGCCCAGCCCTGCCAGGGCCATGCCGAGGAAGGTGAACAGGGCGGCGCTGACCAGCGCCCCGACCATGCCCCAGATGCCGAAATCGACGAAGAACAACAGCAGTTCCCGCCCGGACGCAAAGCCCGCCCCCACGATCACGCCGACGAAAGCGCCAGCGATTTTCAGCTGCTCTTGCATGTGCACCTCTGGTTTTTATTGTTGTGTGTTCGTGAGGCCGCGGATCAGCGTGGCCCTACCCGACGTATGCCTGCACCTCGATTTCCACGTCCACCGCCAGCGCCAACGCCGAAGCCACGGTGGAACGCACCGGCAGCGCCGCGCCGAAGAACTCCTTGTACACCTCGTTGAAACCGGCGAAATGGCCCATGTCCGACAGCCATACGGTGGCCTTCACCACTTGGTCGAGCCGTGCGCCGCAGGCCGCCAGGCTTTCCTGGATACGCTCACAGGCGGCGCGGGTCTGGGCCTGGATATCGCCCTTCACCACCTCGCCGGCAGGGCTCATCGGGATCTGCCCGGAAAGGAACAGGAAACCACCCGCCTTTACCGCGCGGGAAAACGGAAACGGCAGGCTGCTGGGAAAACGCTGAATGTCATTGCTCATGGCAATCTCCTTTGATGGTTGAGTTGAAACGTGCCGGGGACAGGCGCGCAGGCTCGACCCCTTGCTGGGTGAGGCTTGAGCACAAGGGCAGGCCTTGCAGCAGGTCCGCCGCCAGCCGCGAGGCCCCGGCGGCGGACTGGATACCGTAGCCACCCTGGGCGGCCAGCCAGAAGAACGCCGGTTGCTGCGGATCGAAGCCGATCACCAGGTCGCCGTCGGCGACGAACGAGCGCAAGCCTGCCCAGCTGTGGCTGGGCCGACGTATCTCGAGGGTGGTGATGGCTTCGATGTTGAAGATGCCCAGGGCCAGGTCGAGTTCCTCGGGCGCGGCGTCCTGAGGCTCGACCGGGTCGACGTTGGCCGGTGACCCCAATAATTGGCCGGCATCGGGCTTGAAATAGAAGCTTTCATCGACACCGATCACTGCAGGCCAGCGGGCGAAATCGTGCTGCGCCGGGCCCGGGAAGGTGAACGCGCTGCGCCGGCAGGGTTGCAGGCCGATGGTATCGACCCCGCAAAGCCCGGCCACGCGGTCGGCCCAGGCGCCGGCGGCATTGACCAGTTGCCGTGCCTGCAACTGGCTGCCGTCTCCCAGTTCGACCTGCCAGAGGCCGCTCACATACTGGGCCCGAACCAGTTCGGCGTTGCAGCGCAACTCACCACCGGCCTGGCGGAACCCGCGCAGAAAACCTTGGTGCAGGGCGTGCACGTCGAGGTCCATGGCACCGGTTTCATGCACCGCCCCGGCCAGCAGCTCGCCACGCAAGCTGGGCACCAGGGCCACCGCCGCGTCGGCATCGAGCAGGCTGACGGCGGTGCCGTTGGCCTGGTTCTGGGCGTAGGTGGCGTCCAGAAGGTCGCGCTGTTCGTGGCTGGCGACGTAAAGGCAGCCGCGCGGTTCCAGCAATCCATGCTCGCAGAAGCCAGTCGGCGGCCGCTCGTAGAACGCCCGGCTGGCGCGGGTCAGGGCCTGGATCTGCGGGGTGCCGTAGGCCTCCATGAACATGGCCGCCGAACGCCCGGTGGCGTGGTAGCCCGGCTGCGCCTCGCGCTCGAGCATCAGTACCCGCTGCTGCCCGGCCAGGCGGTAACCCAGTGAGGCACCGGCAATGCCGGCACCGATGATCAGGGTGTCATGGATCTGTGTCATCAACGCTCCCGTCGCATGAATTATCATTTGTGAGAATTCTAATATATGAGAATTTCGGATTGCGCAAGCGTCCAAGGTAAGATGCACGGCCCACCGCCTGTTCGAGAGCCCTGATGCCTGACGCCACCGCTGCCCGCCCCCTGCTTGACCGCGACGAAGTCGGCGCGCGCCTGCGCCAGGTGCGCAAGGCACGGCAGATGACGCTCAAGCAGCTGTCCGAACTCAGCGGGGTGCCAGTGTCGACACTGTCGAAGATGGAGTTGGCGCAGGTGTCGGTGAGCTACGAGAAACTGGCCGCCGCCGCACGCGCCCTGAACCTCGACATCGCCCAGCTGTTTCGCGCCAGCGGCCCAGCGAGCGCACCACAGCCCGCCACCGTCGTGGTCGATTCACTGGCCGAGGTGGCCGGTTATTCCACCGGCACCTACGACTATTACCCGATTGCCGGTGCCTTCCCGGAACGGCGCATGACCCCGGCTTATGCCCGCATCATTGCCCGAGAACGCGGGCAGTTCGACGATTTTATCCGCCACCCGGGGCAAGAGTTCGCCATGGTGCTCAGCGGGCGCGTGCGTATCGAGTTCGAGACCGGCGAGGCAGTGAGCATCGGCCCGCAGCAAACCGCCTACTTCGACAGCCAGGTGGGGCATATCTACCTGTCGGAAAGCGAGGATGGCGGGGATGCGCAGGTGATGGTGGTGATGACGGATCGTTGACCGGTACTCAGGCGAAGACCCTGTGGGAGCGGGTTCACCCGCGAAGCAGCCAACCCATTGCATGGCACCGGCTGCGCCGGTGTTCGCGGGTCAAGCCCGCTCCCACAGGGATCGCGCATGACGCAAGGTCGATGCAGGAGCTTGAGGGTGGTGATAACGGATCGCCAGGCTGTGGGAGCGGGTTCACCCGCGAAGCAGCCAACGCGTTGCATGGCACCGGCTGCGCCGGTGTTCGCGGGTCAAGCCCGCTCCCACAGGGATCGCGCATGGCTTGAGGTCGATGCGGTCGAGGTGGGGCAAGTGCAGGCAACACAGGGCAGCTGCCTCGCAAACGCGGTTATAACCTAATAACGAACAAGTCTATTTGGCTATAAAAAAATCTATATGCTGGCTTCCATCCGATCACGGGCAAGCTGGGCGTCGAGTAGCGTATGGATGTAGGTTCTTTCGGTTTCACCATTGCGGGACTGGTTGTGGGCTTCATCGTCGGCATGACCGGCGTTGGCGGCGGCTCGTTGATGACCCCGATCCTGCTGTGGTTCGGCATCAACCCGGCCACCGCCGTGGGTACCGACCTGCTGTATGCCGCCATCACCAAGGCCAGCGGCGTCTGGGTGCACGGGCGCAACAAGAACATCGACTGGAAGATCACCGGCTGGCTGAGCCTGGGCAGCGTACCCGCCGCAGCGCTTACCCTGTGGTTCCTCAGCACCCTGCACACCGACACCTCGGCGCTCAACGCCATCATCAAGCAAGGCCTGGCCGTGGTGCTGATCCTCACGGCCCTGGCGATCCTGTTCAAGTCGCGCCTGCAGGCCTTTGCCAGCAAGCATGCCGGTGACCACTACCACCTCAGCGACCGCACCCTCAACATCCTCACCGTCGTGACCGGCGTGATCCTGGGCATTATGGTCACCCTGACCTCGATCGGCGCCGGCGCGCTGGGCACCGTGGCCCTGTTCCTGCTGTATCCGTTCCTGGTCACCCGTCGCCTGGTGGGCACCGAGATCGCCCACGCCGTGCCGCTGACCCTGGTCGCCGGCCTCGGCCATGCCAGCATGGGCAACATGGACTGGTCGCTGCTGGGCTACCTGCTGCTGGGTTCGCTGCCGGGCATCTACCTGGGCAGCCACCTCACCGGGCGCATCTCGGACCGCGTGCTGCGCCCTTGCCTGGCGGCCATGCTGCTGCTGATCGGCTACAAACTGGCGTTCTGAGCCCGCTCGCGGGCCGGTCCTAGTCCTGGATGCGCCATAGCACTGGCCAATGATCGGCATACACATCGACACAGCGGTCCATTCTCGCCAGGCTGGTCAGACGCATGCGCTGACCGTCGTACCGCCAGTGTTCCTGCACACCGCAGGCACCGGGGTAGTCATCCTTGGCGTAGCTGTACAGATCGCCTTTCTGCGCCCAGAAGCTGATGTGGTCGCGCATCTGCGTGTTGAGCACCGGGCTTGCCGGGGTCTCGAAGGGCAACGGGCCCAGTGTGTAAGGCGCGCTGCGCGACACGCGGTACAACGCATACAGGCAATGGAAGTCGTTGCAGTTGTAGCTCAGCAGTGCCAGCGCATGCTGGTCGTCCAGGGCATGAAGTTCGAGTTGCGGCGCAACATCGAACTCATTCTTCAGCTGATCTTCGGCAGCGGCCCTGGCCATCACCACCGCGGACATACCGGCCCGTTCGGGTTCGGTCAATGGCGACGGCGCTACGAAAGCCGGCGCCCTCTGCTGGACCGGCACCGGCAACTGGTCATCGGCCACGGTATTGCCCGGCCGAACCAGTGCACTGGGGTGGCCGACTCGCCCCTGCACCGAATCGATCAACAGCAAGGCGGCGCTCAGGCCATTCAGCGAGCTTTTGCGTTCCTGGTGCGGGGTGTCGTCCACCAGCGTCTGGCCGTTGCGCATTTGCCGCAGCACCGCGTACGCATCGCTGCCATCGACCTGCAGCATCGTCTCGACCTCGCGCGTGATGCGCCACGGCGCCATCAGCACCTGGCCATCGAGCAAGGGTTCGCCAGCCCAGTCGGTGCTGCCGATCAGGGTCAGGTGCAACGCCCCCTCGGCCCCCGCCTCGCGCTGCACCAGGATCGAGATACGCATGCCTTGAACAGGGTCGGCCAGTGTCGCCGTGCAGTAGCGGGTATTGTCGCAGCCCACCACCCAATCCTTGATTTCGCGGTACAGCGGTACCGCTTCGGGGGCTGCGGCCGCAAGGCCTGGGGTTGCCATTAAAAGGCCCAGGGCCCAGCCGTTCCGTGTTGTCGCGCGCATCATGCCGCCTTCCTGTCATGCCGTTGAAAGCCCCGCTCCGGGGGGGCGCCATGATTGCAGATACAGCGCACAGTTCAAGCGCCCTGAACGTGGATCCAATAGTGGTTTTCCCGTGGACGGGCTGGCACTATCGTCCGCTGTCGATTGCCAGAGCTCCCCCATGTCCGATCCTGCAAGCCCTTTGCTGCACGCCCTGCGCGAGGGCACCCGAGCCTGCCACAAGGGGCTTGAACAGCGTCTTCCGTTTTTCAGCGACGGCTTCGACTTGCCGGCCTATCAGCGCCTGATCGAGGCCTACTACGGCTTCCACGCCCCGCTGGAAGCTGCACTCGCCGGCTACCAGGGCGTCGAGCGCAACAAAGCCCAGGCTCTCGTCCGTGACCTGTTCGCACTTGGCCTCGACGCAGCCCAGATCGATGCCCTGCCCCAGTGTGACGCCCTGCCGCTGATCGACAGCGAGGCCAGTGCCTTGGGGGTGATGTACGTGCTTGAAGGTTCGACGCTTGGCGGGCAGGTGCTCAAGCGCGCCATGGCCGAGCGCCTGGGCGTCGGAGCCGGAAGCGGCGCTGCCTTTTTCGACGTGTACGGGCCGTTGACCGGGACGCACTGGCGCAGCTTCCTCGCCCGCCTGGCAGAAGCCTCGCTGCCACCGGCCGCGCTGACCTGTTCGGTAAACGCTGCGGTTGCCACGTTCGAGCGTTTCGAACAATGGCTCGAGGAGCGACGGGTATTGCTCCGCCCGTCGAACTGAGGCTCCAGGAAAAAGCCGCTTGCAATTGCATTGCCGATGGCCATGCTCGATCATGGCCACTTGCCTTCAATGCCGACTGAAAGGAGTCTCCTGGCAATGCTGCTCATGCTCATCCTTGTCTCTGTGCTCAACCTTGCCATCAGCTGGTGGAACTGCCGCACCGTCGGCCTGATCTGGGATGAGGCCCGCTATGTCGGCGGCACCATGCGCATGCTCGCCTGGGCCGGGGCCATCGAAGCCACGCTCGGCTTCAGCTCGGTGTTGTTGCTGCTGGTGACCCTGTACTTCTATTCCACCGGCCAGCTGCCCCAGGAATACCTCGATGCCGTCGAGAGCCTGTGGTACCTGCTGATCATCATCCCGGCCATCGGCAGCGCCGTGGTCATCAGCGTGCACTCGCTGGAAAACGCCTGGCGCCAGCGCAACTTCAGCGACATCGCCGTTGCCGCATGGAACGTGTATGCCACCGCCCAGCGCCTGGAGCGCGCCACCCATGCGATGCCTGCGGCGTTCGAACGGGTCAGCAAGCTGTTCCAGGGCAAGGATGACCGCAAGGCCGCGCTGGTGGTGATGATCGTGCTGATTGCCGTGACCGGCGGCGCGCTGATTACCTGGAAGCTGATCCGCCACTACGCCCAACAGGCCAGCGGGCCACAGCTGCCTGAGCAGGCAGCGCCGCAAGTGCTCACACAGGCCGCGACCGAGCCGATGCCTGAACCGTTGCCGGCCACGGGTGCCGCACGCAGTTCGGTCTGAGCCGCCAGCGCACTTTCGCGAAGGCCGCACGCGCGGCCTTCCCGACACAGCATCAGCCGCGTTCTATCCCCTCCAGCACCGCCGAAGACAGCGCCAATCCTTTTTCCAATGAGTTCTCCGTTGCCACCAGCAGGCTGCGCAACGGTTCGTCGGCTTTTTCCAGCGCCAGGGCGTTGGTTTCATAGGCCGCCTGCAATGCCGCCACAGCGCAGACCAGCGCATCCTCGCCATCGATGCCAGCGCGCACCGAGAACATCGGAGGATGGGCTTCGTGGCAGGTGCCGAAATGGGCGTGGGCCGTGGTTGGGCGCGGGGGAATGGGCCGGGAGGTTCCGGCTGGGGCGTGGTTCATCGGTGAACCTCCCGGAGCCAGGTGTGGGGTGGGTCGGGCACGATTTTCAACATGGTTCAGCACTCCTGTACCGTCATGGGAAAACTGCCCTCATCCGCCTGCACTCGAATGGGTGGCAGCTATACGCAGGTGTGCAAGACCGAGGATACAGGAACCCGGCGGGCCCGAAGGCCCCCCACGCATAGCCGCCATAGGGGCACCTCAACGGCGGTTCTCCGTCAAAGTTCCAAGGCGCTTTCGCGCTGTATCCTCGGGCTTGCACACCCGGTCGTTGAAGTGACAACGACCCGGCGAGACTAAGCAGCTCGGCTGACGAGAACAACCGCCAAAAGGCCGCAAAATCATGCTTGGGAAATACCCTACGTGAAATAAGGAAAGTCCTAAGAATTTTCCGTAAAACCAATCACTTGCGTAATCACCGCGATTTCATTCGATGGAACATGCACTTACAGCTTGCCGCTTGCTCCTGCCTGGATATCGCCCTAGCGTGCAGTCTCTTCCCCTCACAGCGCTGCGTGCTCCCATGTGCCAGAATCCACCTCTACAGCCCGTCTGCCTCCCACTCTTGGCCCCGAGGCATCCAACAAGAGCAGCCACCATGATTGAGTTCGATCACGCCATCGGCATTGCCGCCGAAAACCTGCACAAGCTGGTCGCCAGCGCCAGCCATGTGCAACTCGAAGAAGCGTTGCTCTCCCCCGACGAGAGCACTTACCACATCACCTACAGCTACCAACTCGACCCGGCCCCCCTCAACGTCGACGCCGACAGCACTTCACCCCTGCGCCAGCTGGCGAAGATCATGGGTACTCGCCGCGAGCACAAGGTGTTTCTCATCGATGCGGCCAGCGGCAAGTTCAAGGGTTTCAGGAACAAGGAGTGATGAATAGCCAGGAAGCTGATCATCGACACCAACCTGCTCCTGCTGCTGGTAATCGGCAGCCTGGAAGGTGGCAGGTTCATCCGGGTGTCAAAACGCCTGAAGAAGTTCGCTGACGCGGACTACCAGAAGGTCCTGGCGATCATCGCCGAGCACGACGAAGTTCACATCACCCCTTACATCGCCACCGAAATCTCCAACCTGATCGACCTCACTGGCCCCGCCTACCATTCGGCCCTCGCCGTCGCCGGCCAGCTGTTCTCGATGTTCCGCCAGGTCGAGTCGGACATCCATACCGACAGCTGTGGCGAGCACTTCCTGCGCTTCGGTATCACCGACAACTCTCTCATCCAACTGGCATCCGACTATTTCATCCTGACCGATGATCACCGGATGCTCGGCCCGCTGTTCGCCAGCCAACCCGCCAACATCATCCCCTACACCCTCGCCTGACCCCCGCCTGACTCAAAGATCAAAACAATTACTTGATTTTTTGTACACGAATATTTCCTCAAAGGTTTATATTCCGACCCACCTGAACGGCAAAGATAGCAAGTGGCCACCATTCAGATACAACGGCCATGTGCACCTTCACTCTCACGGATGGGCGTCACGCATGAAGATAAAGAACAAGCTGGTCCTGGCCTTCGTACTGGTGGCTTTTATCCCGGTGGCGCTGGTCGGCGGCATTTCGGTGCTGAACATCCGCACTGAAGCGGTGGAGCAGTTCCTCGATGGCAGTACCCGGGAAATCCGCCAGATCGACGGCAACATGCGGCAATTTTTCGACGGCACTCTGCAGAATGTCGATCAAATGGCCAAGGATCCTGTATACACCTCGGTCGCCTCACTCAAGAACTACACTGCCGCCGATGCGGCCAGCCAGCCCCTGCCGCCGGCCGCGCAGCAGGTCATCGACGCCTTCGCCCGCTATGGCACCACCCACCCGGCGGCGGCGATCCTGTCCATCGGCCTGGAAGACGGCAGCTACGCCAAGTGGCCGGACGACCCGCAACTGGCCAAGTACGACCCGCGCACCCGCCCCTGGTACAAGGCCGCCATGGCCAGCCCGGACAAGACCGTGCGCACCGCCGCCTACTACTACGACAAGGACGATGTGGCCCTGGTCGGCACCGCCCGGGCGCTGCTCGACGAAACCGGCAAGGCCAAGGGCGTATTCGTGGTCAGCGTCTCACTGAAAAACCTCACCGAGCTGGTCAAGAGCATCAAGCTCGGCGACAGCGGCTACGTGATGCTGATCGAAGACGGCACGGTGCTGGTCGACCCGCGCGATGCCTCGCACAGCTTCAAACAGCTCAAGGACCTCGGCGCGCCCTACGCACAGCTGGCCGCCACCGCACAGGGCTCCACCGAGGTGGTGATCGATGGCGTGCGCTACATGGCCAACGTATGGACCTCCCCGGGCCTTGGCTGGCGCTTCATCGGCTTGATCGAATACGACGAAGTCATGGCCGCGGCCACGCGCATGACCTACGTCACCACCGTCATCGTGATGCTGCTGGCGCTGGTGTTCGCCCTGGTGGCCGCGGCCTTCTCGCGGGTGATCGTCAAGCCCATCGGCCAGGTCAGCCTGGGCCTGCAGTCGATCGCCGAAGGCGAAGGCGACCTGCGCCGCGACTTGCAGATCCAGGGCAAGGACGAAACCGCCGAACTGGCCGGTTGGTTCAACAAGTTCCTGGCCGCCATCCGCCAGCTGATCCAGCGCATCGGCGCCGCGTCGAACAACCTGCAGCAGGCCTCGAAGGCCAACAGCACCATGGCCGACGACATGAACGAAGCCGCCGGGCGCCAGCGCGAGGCGGTGGAGCTGGTGTCCACTGCGTTCAACGAAATGGTCGCCACCGCCAACGAAGTGGCGCGCTCATGCAGCAGCGCCGCCGATGCCGCCGAACAGGGCCATCGGCGAGTGGCCGAGGGCAAGCAGCAGATCGAGCAGACCACCGACAATGTCAACCGCCTGGGCCGCCGCCTGAGCGAATCGTCCCAGGCCATGGTCGAGCTGGAGGCCGGCAGCCGCAGCATCAACCAGATCCTCGGCACCATCCGCGCCATCGCCGAGCAGACCAACCTGCTGGCCCTCAACGCTGCCATCGAAGCCGCACGGGCCGGTGACCAGGGCCGCGGTTTCGCCGTGGTCGCCGATGAAGTGCGGGCACTGGCCAAGCGCACCGCCGACTCCACCGGCGAGATCGACCAGTTGCTCAATACCCTCGGCGACAAGACCCAGGAGGTCTCGCAGAAGATGGAAAGCTGCCTGGACCTGTCGCGCGCCAGCGTGTCGTCGATCGAGCATGCGCGGGACAGCTTCGAAGGCATCCAGCTGTCGGTGAACGAGATCCGCGACCAGAACCTGCAGATTTCCGCCGCCGCCGAGGAGCAGCACAGCGTGGCCGAAGAGATCAACCGGCACATCCAGCAGATCTACGACGAAGCACGGCTGGTGGAAGGGCTGGCCAGCTCGGCGCAGTCGGACTCCGGGCGGCTGGCGCTGCTGTCGGATGAGCTGAACGGTCTGGTAGGGCGGTTCAAGTCGTAAGGCGTCATGGGGGCGGCGGTGCGCCGATGCGACTTGCCCCGCGAAAGGGCCGGCATTGTCTACAGTGATCTCGAAGCCCTGCGCGAGATCACCATGCCCCACCTACCCCTCCCCCGCAGCGTCTGGGCCTTGGGCTTCGTCTCGCTGTTCATGGACATCTCTTCGGAGATGATCCACGCCCTGCTGCCGCTGTACATGGTTGGCGTACTCGGCACGTCGGTGCTGGCGGTTGGACTGATCGAAGGCATCGCCGAAGCCACGGCATCGATCACCAAGGTGTTCTCCGGCGCCCTCAGCGACCGCTTGGGCAAGCGCAAGCTGCTCACCGTGCTCGGCTATGGCCTGGCGGCCATGACCAAGCCCGTGTTCCCCCTGGCTTCGGGGCTTGAGTGGTTGACTGCAGCCCGCTTCGTCGACCGCATCGGCAAAGGCATACGTGGCGCCCCGCGTGATGCATTGATTGCCGACGTTACCCCACCCGCGTTGCGCGGGGCGGCATTCGGCCTGCGCCAGGCACTGGATACGGTCGGCGCGTTCATCGGGCCGCTGCTGGCCATCCTGTTGATGTGGCTGACGGCGAGCCATTTCCAGACGGTGTTCTGGGTCGCCGTGATACCGGCCGTGCTGGCCGTCTGTGTACTGCTGGCCTTCGTCCACGAACCTGAAGGCCCTGGCGCGCCCAAGCCCGTACGCTCGCCCTTGGCATTGCCCGAACTGGCACGCCTGGGGCGCGGCTACTGGCGGCTGATCCTCCTGGCCACGTGCTTTGCCCTGGCCCGTTTCAGTGAGGCTTTCCTGCTGCTACGCGGCCAGGCGCTGGGGCTGCCGGCATTGTGGGCGCCAGCGGTGCTGGTGGCCATGGCGCTGGCATTCTCACTGTCGGCCTACCCCGCCGGGGTGCTGTCGGATCGGCTCGGACGACGCGGCGTGCTGATGGTCGGGCTGGGCTTGCTGGTGTTGGCCGACCTCTCGCTGGCGCTACTGCCGAATTGGCTCGGCTTGGCATTGGGCGTGAGTTTGTGGGGGCTGCACATGGGTTTCAGCCAAGGGGTGTTCAGCGCGTTGATCGCCGACAGCGCGCCAGCCGACCTGCGCGGCACGGCGTTCGGGCTGTTCAACCTGCTGACCGGGGTGGCGCTGCTGGTAGCCAGTGTGTTGGCCGGCGGGTTGTGGGATTGGCTGGGGTATCAGGCGACGTTTCTGGTGGGTGGGGCTTTTGCGCTGGCCACTTTGGCGGGTGTATGGAAATGCCAGATCCAGCCCTGAAAGGGCCGCTCGGGGCCGTCGCCGAAGAGCCGGCCTCCACAATGAACTTGCACGTCCGCTGTAGGAGCGGCCTTGTGTCGCGAACGGGCTGCGGAGCGGCCCCGGATTTTCAGCTAGGCAACAAAAATCGCCGGGGCTGCTCTTCAGCCCGTTAGCGACACCAGGCCGCTCCAAAAATGATAGTGCGGCCTGCAGGCTTTTAGGAACGCGGATCTAAACCGGCTCCTCGACCACCGGCTGCTGCTCGAACAACGACCACCCACCCTGCCCGTCCACTTCCAGCCGGTGGGTATGGAACGCCGCCAGGGTACTGCGGTGCCCGACGCTGACTAGCAACGTCTCTGGCATCTCGCTGCGCAGCAAGGCATACAGCCCATGCTCCAGCCCCTCGTCCATCGCCGAGGTCGACTCATCGAGGAACACCACCTGGGGCTGGTTGAACAGCACCCGGGCGAACGCCAGGCGTTGCTGCTCGCCCACCGAAAGAATTCGTGACCAGTCACACTGCACGTCGAGGCGTTCGGCCAGGTGGGCCAGGTTGACCTGGCGCAGCGCCTGCTGCATGCGCGCATCGTCCTCGGGCCTGCCGTCTGCCGGATAGGCGATGGCCGTGCGCAGATCGCCCAAGGGCAAGTACGGGCGCTGGGAAAGGAATAGCGCCTGGTGCCCCAGTGGGCGCCTGACCTCGCCTTCGGCATAGGGCCACAGCCCGGCCAGGGCGCGCAGCAAGGTGGTCTTGCCACTGCCCGAAGGCCCTTTGATCAGCAGCGCCTGGCCGGCCTGCAGGTGCAGGTCGAGGTTGGCGATCAGGGCATGGCCGTCCGGGCGCAACACCTGCAGCCCGGTGATGGCCAGCGCTTTGGGCAAGCCGTCGGTGTCGACCCTGGGCAAGGCACTGGCCTGCTGGTTGGCATCGAGGAAGCCGGTCAGACGGTCGAGGGTGGCGCGGTAGCTGGCGAAGGTGTCGTAGGACTCGCGGAAGAACGACAGCGAATCCTGCACCTGGCCGAATGCCTGGGCAGTCTGCATCACGTCGCCCAACTTGATCGCACCGCTGAAGAAGCGCGGCGCCTGGAGGATGAACGGGAAGACCACCGCGACCTGGCTGACGCCCAGGTTGAAACCGCTGAATTTCAGGTTCCGGAACACCAGCGCCCAAGCGTTGCCGATCAAGGCGAAGAAGCGGCCGAGCAGCGTGCCGCGCTCAACCTGCGCGCCCTGGTAGAAGGCGATGTTCTCGGCGTTTTCGCGCAGGCGCATCAGCGCGTAACGGAAGTTGGCGGTGAGCTTTTCGTTGAGGAAGTTCAGGCGGATCAGCGGCTGCCCGAGGCGGAAGGCGATCCAGGTAGCGATCAGCACATACACATACACGGCGAACACCATCGCCCGTGGCACTTCGACCCCCGCCACCGCCAGCGGCGCCGACAGCCCCCAGAGAATCCCGGTGAAGGCCACCAGTGAGACCACTGCGCTGACCGCGCCCAGCGCCAACGACACGGAGCCGGTGACGAAGGCGTTCACATCCAGCTCGATACGCTGGTCGGGGTTGTCCACCGGTTCGGCGAGGAATTGCCCGCGGTAATAGGCATCGCCGTGCATCCAGTCGGCGCTCAGGCGCTCGGTGAGCCAGACCCGCCAATGGATGTTGAAGGCCTGAGTCACGTAGAAGGCGAACAGCGAACGCAGCACATGGATGGCGGCAAGCACCGCGAACACCCCCAGCATGTACCAGAACGCTGCCTGGTCCAGGGCCTGCAGCGCGCTGTAGAAGCCGTTGTACCAGAACGAGAACAGCACGTTCAGGCGTACCGAGAACAGGGTCAGCACCAGCAGCAGGGCAAATGCCAGCAACGGCCGCCAGCTGCGTTGAATGCTGAAGTAGGGCCCGGCGAGCTGCCAGAACTGGCGGCCCCAGCGGGTGTAGCGCACGGCCAGCGTGGCGGCGGCGGTGAAGCAGACGAGGGTGATGCCAGTGGCAATTGCCAGCCAGCTCAGGCTGTCTTGCAGGGCCTGGTGCCAGTTCATGTCCATGGTGGGTTTCCGTGACAGTGTTTTCGCGAGCGTAGCATTCGCTTGCGAATAGCCTCACGTATATGACGGACATTTCATTTTTTGCCTGTCACGGCCTCATCGCGGGGCAAGCCCGCTCCCACGCTGTTGCTCGTGGGAGCGGGCTTGTCCCGCAATGAGGCCGCACCATCAATCGCTAGGCCAACGCCTCGCGCACTTTCGGATCAAGCCCTTCCCCCGCATGGGCCTCGATCCACTCCCCCAACTGCCTGCGCATCGCCGGGGTCCAGAAGCTTTGCAGGTGCTGGCGCACGCCCTGCACCGCCTTGTCCCGGTCCGGCTCGCTGTCGAAGTAGTGGGCGATCTGGTTGGCCATCTTCACCAGGTTTTCGCTGCTCATCGGCGTACCTCCGCCTTTTCCTTGCCTTGCGCCTGACGTCGCTCGTCGAGCAGGCGCCGCTGTTCGTCACTGAAGCTCTGGTAGCGCTTCTGCCATTCCGACGGCTGGAACACCTTCACCACCTCCACTGCGGTGACTTTGTACTCGGGGCAGTTGGTGGCCCAGTCGGAGTTGTCGGTGGTGATCACGTTGGCGCCGGACTCGGGGAAGTGGAAGGTGGTGTACACCACCCCCGCCGCCACCCGAGCGCTGACCCTGGCACGCAGCACGCTCTGCCCCGCACGGCTGCCCACGCCGACCCAGTCGCCGTCGCTGATGCCGCGGCTCTCGGCGTCGCTGGGGTGGATCTCCAGGCGGTCCTCGGCGTGCCAGGCAACGTTGTCGGTACGCCGGGTCTGCGCACCGACGTTGTACTGGCTGAGGATGCGCCCGGTGGTCAGCAGCAGCGGGTAGCGGTTGTTGACCTTCTCGTCGGTGGGCACATAACCGGTGAGCATGAAGCGGCCCTTGCCGCGCACGAACTGGTCGATGTGCATGGTTGGGGTGCCTTCGGGGGCGGCGTCGTTGCACGGCCACTGCAGGCTGCCGTGGCGGTCGATCTCGCTGTAGCTGACGCGGTGGAAGGTCGGCGTCAGGCGGGCGATTTCGTCCATGATCTCGGACGGGTGGCGGTACTGCATCGGGTAACCCAGGGCGTTGGCCAGGGCCATGGTGGCTTCCCAGTCAGCCTTGCCGGCCAGCGGCTCCATCACTTTGCGTACCCGCGAGATGCGCCGTTCAGCGTTGGTGAAGGTCCCGTCCTTTTCCAGGAACGAACTGCCCGGCAGGAACACATGGGCAAACTTGGCCGTTTCGTTGAGGAAGATGTCCTGCACCACCACGCACTCCATCGCCAGCAAGGCCGCGGTGACGTGCTGGGTGTTGGGGTCGCTCTGGGCGATGTCCTCACCCTGGCAGTACAACGCCTTGAAGCTGCCATCGAGCGCGGCCTCGAACATGTTGGGGATGCGCAGCCCGGGGTCGGGTTGCAGGGTCACGCCCCAGGCCTGTTCGAACTCGCTGCGCACACTGGCGTTGGAGATATGCCGGTAGCCGGGCAGCTCGTGGGGGAACGAGCCCATGTCGCAGGAACCCTGCACATTGTTCTGCCCGCGCAGCGGGTTCACCCCTACCCCTTCACGGCCGATGTTGCCGGTGGCCATGGCCAGGTTGGCGATGCCCATCACCGCGGTGCTGCCCTGGCTGTGCTCGGTCACGCCCAGGCCGTAGTAGATCGCCGCGTTGCCGCCGGTGGCGTACAGCCGGGCGGCGGCGCGGATCTGCTCGGCGGGCACGCCGCACACCGGGCCAAGCAGCTCCGGGGCGTTGTCGGGCAGGGCAACGAAATCGCGCCAGCGGGCAAAGTCCTCGGTCTCGCAGCGGGCATCGATGAAGCGCTGGTCGAGCAGGCCTTCGCTGACGATTACATGGGCCAGGGCGTTGAGCATGGCCACGTTGGTGCCCGGGCGCAGTTGCAGGTGCAGCTCGGCACGGGCATGGGGCGAGTCGACCAGGTCGATGCGCCGTGGGTCGATGACGATCAGCCGCGCGCCCTGACGCAAGCGGCGCTTGAGCTGCGAGCCGAACACCGGGTGGGCGTCGGTGGGGTTGGCACCGATCACCAGCACCACTTCGGCCTGCATCACCGAGTCGAAACTCTGGGTGCCGGCGGACTCGCCGAGGGTCTGCTTGAGGCCATAGCCGGTCGGTGAGTGGCAGACCCGCGCGCAGGTATCGACGTTGTTGTTGCCGAACGCGGTGCGCACCAGTTTCTGCACCAGGTACGCCTCTTCGTTGGTGCAGCGGCTGGAGGTGATGCCGCCGATGGAATCGCGCCCGTACTTGAGCTGGATTCGGCGCAGCTCGCTGGCGGCATAGGTCACCGCCTCGTCCCAGCTGACCTCCTGCCACGGGTCTTGCAGGCGCTTGCGGATCATCGGCTTGGTGATGCGGTCGGGGTGAGTGGCGTAGCCCCAGGCGAAGCGGCCCTTGACGCAGGCGTGGCCGTGGTTGGCGCCACCCTGCTTGTCCGGGACCATGCGCACCAACTGGTCGCCCTTCATCTCGGCGCGGAACGAGCAGCCCACACCGCAATAGGCACAGGTGGTGATCACCGCGCGTTCGGGCTGGCCGAGCTGGACCAGGCTTTTTTCGCTGAGGGTCGCGGTCGGGCAGGCCTGCACGCAGGCGCCGCAGGAGACGCATTCGGAGCTGAGAAAATCGGCGCCACCGGCGGCCGCCACCCGCGAGTCAAAACCGCGCCCGGTGATGGTCAGGGCGAAGGTGCCCTGGATGTCTTCGCAGGCGCGCACGCAGCGGCTGCAGACGATGCACTTGCTGGGTTCGTAGTCGAAGTACGGGTTGGACACGTCCTTCTGTTCATTCAGGTGGTTGTCGCCGTCATAGCCGTAGCGCACCTCGCGCAGGCCGACCTGGCCGGCGACGGTCTGCAGCTCGCAATTGCCGTTGGCCGAGCAGGTCAGGCAGTCCAGTGGGTGGTCGGAAATGTACAGCTCCATCACATTGCGCCGCAGGTCGGCCAGGCGCGGGGTTTGCGTGCGCACCACCATGCCCTCGTTGACCGGCGTGGTGCACGACGCCGGGTAGCCGCGCATGCCGTCGATCTCGACCATGCACATGCGGCACGAGCCGAAGGCTTCGAGGCTGTCGGTGGCACACAGCTTGGGGATGGTGGTGCCGAGCAGCGCGGCGGCGCGCATCACCGAGGTGCCGGCCGGCACACTGATCGAACGGCCATCGATGACCAGGCTGACCTGCACGTCGCTGACACGTTCGGGGGTACCCAGGTCGATATCGCTGCTGGGGTCGAAGTAGTTGATCATTGCGCGGCCTCCAGGCCGAAATCGGCGGGGAAGTGCTTGAGGGCGCTGGCCACCGGATACGAGGTCATCCCGCCCATGGCGCACAGCGAACCGTATTGCATCGTGTCGCAAAGGTCGCGCAGCAGTCCGGCCTGGCTTTCGCGCATGGCTGGGTCGGTGCTGGCGATCAGCCGGTCGACCACCTCGACGCCGCGGCTCGAACCGATCCGGCACGGCGTGCACTTGCCGCACGACTCTTCGGCGCAGAACTGCAGGGCGAAGCGCGCCATGCTGGCCATGTTCAGGGTGTCGTCGGCCAGCACCACACCGCCGTGGCCAAGCATCGCGCCCATGGCGGCAAAGGCCTCGTAGTCCAGCGGCGTGTCGAACTGGGCCGGCGGCACCCAGGCGCCCAGCGGGCCACCCACCTGCGCGGCCTTGATCGGCCGGCCGCTGGCGGTACCGCCGCCGTAGCCTTCCACCAGCTCGCGTAGGGTGAGGCCGAACGCCCGCTCCACCAGGCCGCCGTGGCGAATATTGCCGGCCAGCTGGAACGGCAAGGTGCCCAGCGAGCGGCCCATGCCGAAGTCGCGATAGTACGCAGCACCCTTGGCCAGGATGATCGGGATCGAGGCCAGGGTGAGCACGTTGTGCACCAGCGTCGGCAAGCCGAACAGCCCCTCCAGCGCTGGCAGCGGGGGCTTGGCGCGGACGATGCCGCGCTTGCCTTCGAGGGATTCGAGCAGTGCGGTTTCCTCGCCGCAGATATAGGCGCCCGCCCCGACCCGCACCTCCAGGTCGAAGGCCACAGCTTTGCCGGCGACGTCCAGGTAACCGGCTTCGCGGGCCAGCAGGATCGCCTCGTTCAGGGCGCGGATGGCATCCGGGTACTCCGAGCGCACATAGATGTAGCCTTTGCTCGCCCCGACGGCGAGCCCGGCGATGATCATGCCCTCGATCAGCAGGAAGGGGTCGCCCTCCATCAGCATGCGGTCGGCGAAAGTGCCGGAGTCACCCTCGTCGGCATTGCACACCACGTATTTCTGCACGGCCTGGGCCTGGCGCACGGTGCGCCACTTGATGCCCGCCGGGAAGGCCGCGCCGCCCCGGCCACGCAGGCCGGACTCAAGCACGGCGTCGACCACCTCGTCGCCTTCCATCAGCGTTGCCCGGCGCAGGCCCTCGAAGCCACCGTTGGCGTGGTAGTCGTCCAGCGACAACGGCCGGGTGATGCCCGCGCGGGCAAACAGCAGGCGTTGCTGGGTTTTCAGGTAAGGGATCTGCTCGACCAGGCCCAGTGCCAGGGCATGGCCTGGCTCGCCTGTGGCCAGGGCGTCGAGCAAGCCCGGCACGTCTTCGACCGAGACCGGCCCGAAACCCAGGCGGCCGGCGTCGCTTTCCAGCTCGACCAACGGCTCCAGCCAGTACAGGCCACGCGAACTGGTGCGCTGGATGCGCAGCGGCAGTTGGCGACGCTCGGCCTCGCGGGCCAGCGCCTCGGCCACCTGATCGGCGCCGACGGCGCGGGCCACCGAATCACAGGGAATGCACAGGCTCAACATGCCTTCACCTCCTCACGACAACCTTCCACCAGCGCCCGCAAGCGCTCGGGGGTGAGCCGGGCATGCAACTGGCCATCGAGCTCAAGCGCCGGCGAACAGGCACAAGCGCCCAGGCAGTAGACCGGGCGCAGGCTCAACGCGCCGTCGGCGCTGGTGCCGTGGTCGTCCAGGCCAAGCTGTTCACGCAACTGTGCGGCCAGCGCCTCGGCGCCGCGGCTCTGGCAGGACTCGGCGCGGCACAGGCGCAACGTGTGCCGGGCAGGCGGAGTGGTGCGAAAGTCGTGGTAGAAGCTGATGACCCCGCGCACCTCGGCCAGGCTGAGGTTGAGGGCATGGGCGATTTCATTGATGGCGATGTCGGGGATATAGCCGACGCCGGCCTGGATGGCGTGGAGGATCGGCAACAAGGCGCCGGGGGTGTCCTTTTCACGGGCCAGGACGCGCTGGATCAGGGGCAGGTGGTTCAACTCATCAGGCATACAGCAAACCTCGGCAACCCGGGCCACCCCGAAACGCGAGCAGTACCCGGCGGTGTTCAGCTGCGGTGCGCGGCCACGTCACGGTGGCGATGTGCCGGGCACCCTCCTTGCCTGCGGCCGGGCGTCTAGGTGCGCGCGGTCCGAAGGCATCCTCTGAGCATGGCAGGTCTGGGGCGAGGGGATTGTGCGCGGGCGACCCGGCGCGTCCTGAAACCGACCATTGGAGGGGCCATCATCGGCGGGGCAATCGTAACGTTGTGATCAGCCGGCTCCCACGTTGACGAGGCTTGCTACGTAGTTCTCTATGCGACAGCGCAGTCAGTCCAAGACCACATGCGGCAGGAACCGCGAGCTGTCCTTGGTGATCAGGGTGTCGTCTTCACGAATGCCGATCCCCGAGGCCAGATCACCGACCACCCACGAACCGATCAAGGTGTAGCTGTCGCCGAACTTCGGCAAGGGCGCGAAACCTTGCAGGATATAGGGTGCATCGTCGTAGGGCCCATCCTCGAACACCCGCTGGTCATCGGTGGTGCGAATGTCCACATTGGCCCCCTCGCGGGAGAAATACGGCTTGCGCACCCAGCCCTTGGGCACCGGCCGCCGGGGGTCTTCGTCGAGGAAGGCTGGCAACAGGTTCGGATGGCCCTCGTGCCATTCCCACAACAACGGCAGGATGCCCTTGTTGGAAATCAGCGACTTCCACGCTGGCTCGACGAACTGGGTATCACAACCGGCGATGGCCTGGCCAAAGTCCTCGTGGAAGATATGCTCCCAGGCGTGCAGCTTGAACAGGCGCGGGATAGGTCGGCCTTCGAGGTCGACGAAACGCCCCTCGTCGTTCAGACCTATATCCTCCAGGTCGATATGTCGGGTGCTGATACCCACGTGCCCGGCCATCTTGCGCAGGAAATCCGTGGTGCCGCGGTCCTCGATCGAGCCGCCGATGGCCGAGAAGTAGAACGGGCTTTCACATTCGAAGGCCGCAAATGCCCGCACCAGGTCTTCAGCCAGGGTGTTGAACTGGCTGGCATGGGCCGGTAGCACGCCGCGCTCAATCTGCTGCTCAAGCCAGATCAGCTGGAACGCCGCCGCCTCGTACAGCGAGGTCGGCGTGTCGTAGTTGGCCTCAATCAGCTTGGCCGGGCCGGTGCCGTCGTAGCTGAAGTCGAAACGCCCGTAGAGGTGGGGATGCCCCTCCTTCCACGAACGACGCACCAGGTCGAAAAACGCCGGCGCAATCGCCAGGCGGGTCATCAGCGCTTCGCTGTCGACAATGCGCGCCACCGCGTCCAGGCACATCGCGTGCAGCTCCTGGGTGGGCGCCTCCAGGTCACGGCTGACCTGGGCCTCACTGAACTGGTAGTAACCGCGCTCATCCCAGTAGCGCTCGCCGTCGATGGTGTGAAAGGCGAAGCCTTCGCGCTCGGCGGTGGTGCGCCAGTCCGGGCGTTCGTCGCAGTGGACCTTGCGCATGTTCAACCGCCGAAACTGAAGCCGCCGCTGCTCTTGCCGCCCCAGCCGCTGCGCGCAGTGGCCTGGCTGCCGAAGCCGCCACGGGAGATCGACGAGGACACGCTGGAGCGGGTCGAGTTTCTGGACTTGTAGCTGCTACCGCTGGAGCTGCCGGAGTAGTAGCTGCTGTAGCTGCCGCCGCTCTGCTGGGCCTGGTCGGAGCGCTCGAAGCGTTTGCCTTGGTCGATCTGCTGGCCGAGGGTGGTGGTGCGGTAGTCGCCGCGGCTGTCGCGATACTGGTAGACCGGCTGCGAGTAGTACTGGCGATTACCGCCGCTAAGCACCTGGCCGAGCAGCAGGCCGGCGAGCAGGCCATTGAAGTTGCTGCCACCGCTGACAGCCTGGCCACTGCTCTCGACCTGGGTGCGGGCCGCGTCGACCTGCGACTGGCTCACCTCGCCCGACACCGCCAGCTCGAAACCGCCAAGGCGCGGCATGTAGCGGTTGTCGCTGGTGACCTGGCAGTAGTCCGGCACGAAATCGGCCTCGCACGCCGCCTTGTCGCCATAGGTCGGCGCGACCCGACGGTGATCGGCCAACGCCTCCATATAAGCATCGGAACACACGTCCACCGGCACCTTGTCATCGACACAGGCCTGGACGGTGGAGTAGTTGCTGCGCTTGCTGACCGTGTAGGTCTCCTCGGGCGCGCTGCACGCGGTAAGCGCCAGCGGCAGGGAACTGGCCAGCACCAGCTTGACGGAACTGCGTCTCATGTATGGCTCCTTGCGCGCAAACGGCTCAGACCGACGGGGTCATGCAGGCCGAATTGAGAAAGCCCACGCTGATCGCCACGGCGGCGGCGTAGATCGCAGCGGCCATCTCGCCCTTGGCGATGCGGCTGGCCAACCCCTTGAGCACCAGGCTGGTGATGGCGAAGGCCAACAGTTGCACCACGGCAGCGATCACCACCCAGACCACGAAGTCGAGCAGGCCGACGCTGTAGGCGATGATGTTGCTGGCCGGCAGCGAGAAGCCGATCAGCGCGCCGCCCAGGGCGATAGCGGCGGCGCTGTTATTGTCGCGGATCAGGGCGAATTCGCGGTGCGGGGTGAGGTGCGTGTAGATGAACTGGAACAGCCAGAACAGCACCAGCGCCACGCTGATGTAGAGAATGAAGCCGATCACTGCCTGGGCGTTGAGCGACATGCGAAGTGCGTCGAGCATGGTGAATCCTTGTCAGATGACGTTGAAGTCCGTTGATTGCAGGGTGACACCCACCGAAGTGGTCAGACTGACATTGCCGTCCTCGTCTTCCTCCACCGACAGCAGGAGGAATTCGCGGCGATCGGTCAGGCCGGTTTCGCGGGCATACAGCATCGACAGGTGCTGGATGCGGTAGCTGGTCTCGGGGCTGGTGACCCACTCGCTGATCGGCGTGAGCTCGGTCTGCCCCTCTTCGCTGCCCCACTGGCGAACGAACTCGTAGCCTTCGTGCTCGTAGTACGGCAGGCCGATGTTCGACTCGGGGCCGACCAGGCGCTTGAGCTCCGCGTCGCTGGTGACCGGCACCACGCTGTAGTAACCGAACAGGATGATGTCACGGACATCGTCAGCGGACGCGCCGTTCATCACCACCTGCAGCCAGTAGTCCTCGTTTTCCATATAGAAGCGCGCCAGGCGCACAGACTGGCCGAGGTCAACCTCACCAATCGCCCAGACCACTTCCTGCTCGGGAACCTCCAGTTCGCAATGCCCGTCGAGCAGTAGTTTGAGCGAGCGATCGAGCTTGAGCATGCGCCCACTGCCCAGGCCGAAGGGCAGGTTGCCTTGGGCCTGACTGCTGGCGGCAGGTTTTGGGGCTTCGAAGCCCATGAAGCGTTTCAACCAACCCACGGGGCATCTCCTGGGTGAGAGGGTGACGGATCAGGAGCCAGTACTGGAGCTGTAGCAAACAGGCTGGGCCTGTCGGCAGAAGTCGACATTGAAAATCCCTTGGGTCGCGGCAGTCCTTTGGCGGGGGCGACACGATACTGCTTTTCGTGTGCCCCGCCAACGGGTCTGCAACAGGGTTTTCGCGCCTGCCCCGCGATGAGGCCGGCCCACTCAACGAATCACTCCGCCGGCTTGGCCGCCTTGGCCTTCAAGCGTGCCAGCACATCGTCGGCACCACTGTTGCTGGCACCGATCCCAGCCGACTTCAGGCGTGCTTCCAGATCGCTGCCGTCAGCCTTGCCCGCCAGCTCCGCCGCCGCTTCCAGCTCGGCGGCACGCTCGGCCTGGCGCTTCTTGATGCGATCCAGCGACCCGACCGCCGTTTCCAGGCTGCCATTGGCGCCGCCGGTGGCCGACGCCGCACTGACCTGGGCACGCTGCACGCTTTCGCGAGCCTTGACCAGATCCACCTGTTGCTTGAGGCCCTTGATCTGCGCCTCGGTCTTGTTCACGGTGGCGGTCAGGGTCGTCACCGACGCACCGAACTGGTCGGCCAGCGCCTGCTCGCTGTCACGCTGGTTGGTCAGGTCGGCGATGCGCGCCGCGCATTCGTGGGCCAGGCCCTCCTCGCCCTTGTCCAGCGCGGCAATGGCCTTCTGCTCCCAGTCGCCGATGGTCTTGTCGAACTCGGTGATGCGCTGCTGCGCGGTCTTGTGCTTGGCCATGATCTTGACCAACTGGTTGCGCGCATCGATCAGGTTGTTGTCCGCGTCGCGGATCTCCTGGTCGAGGATACGCAGGGCCTGGGAGTCGACGATCGCCTCACCGACTTCCGAAGCGCCGCCACGCAGGGCGGTGACGATCTTTCTCAACAAACTCATGATGCAATCTCCGGAATCAGTGGGTGAAGTAGTCTTCGAAATCTTCGGCGGCGGTGATGACGTTGTCGGCCAGGGTGTGGATCTCCTGGACGATGTTGTCCAACGACGAGGCCGCGCTCAGGGCGCCGAACATGGTGTACACCGACTCGCCCGAGGGCAGCGTGTGCAGGCCGATGGACGACAGCGGGAACACGTCGCGGGTACGCAGCACCGCATCGTTGAATGCAGCGCGGTCTTTCACCTGGCCGGCTTCCACCAGCAGCGTGTCGACCAGGATCTGCTCACCGGCCACGGCGATGTACAGCGGCAGGCCGTCCAGTTCGTTCATCACCAGCTTGAGGCTGGGCTCGGCGCCCTGTTGCAGGGACAGGCCGATCGACCCGCCGCGCACCTCGTCCAGGCCTTGCAAGGCGCCGTGCAGCGTTTCGATCGTCCAGTGGGAGTGCTCGGTCATGAAATCCTCCGTTCTGACCTGTTTGCCCGCGTGGGGCTGACGTAAAGCCTTCTCGATACCGCGCAGGGCGGCGGCGTGCTCGGGCAGGATCCACAGCTCACGCTTGACCAGGCCCGCGGCCTTGAGCCGGGCGCGCATGTCACGCATGTAATCGGTGGAGCTTTTCTTGCCTGTCATCGAAGGGGGGTGTCCTTGTCTCACATGTGATGCACGTTACGCCTGGATCATGAGCTCCGCAAGCCTCACATGTGATGAATCAGGCTCACCCGACCTAACCCGCCAGCCGCGTCAGTCGCTGCAGCGCCTCGATCACCTGCGGATCACGCGCCTCGAGCACATCCACCTGGATTCTTGCGATCACCGCCTTTAGCAACTCGGCCTGACTCATCCGGGTTTGCCCCAGCAGCGTCAGGAAGTCCTCGGCCATGTGCACGTTGACCTTCATCGACAACCGCCGCGTGGCTCCGGACGCCGGCAACCCCCTCTGACGCCGCTGCGCGCCGAGTGCCTGGACGAAGGCCTCGTGGCCGGGTTGCAGACCCGCCCCCTGGCGGGCCTGCACCAGCCATTGGAAATAATGGGCGAGGAACAGCTTGCGCAAGTGTGCCCCCGCCTCGCTGCTGACCGCTTGCATTGCCGCGTCGAGCACATCGAGATACACCGCAGGCAGCCGCGCCTCGATGGACTTGAGCTGCTGCTTGCGCGCCTCGCGGATTGCCGGGGTGGACTGCGGCGGGATGGCGACCACCGTATCGCAGCCATCGCACACGCCCACCAGAATGTCCCTTGCCACGCCTTGCCCATCACTGAACGGCACGTCACGGCGCAGGTAACGCGTGGTTACCACGGCCTGGCAATGCTCGCAGAGCGCCTTGCCGGTATCGCCTTCGAAAAGAATTGTCATCGCCTGGATACTCACTGATGAACGCTGATGAACCAGGTGTCTGGCTCGAGAAAATAGAACTTGATGTACCAACCGTGCCACCTGATCAGGTGAACTTCGACCGATGCCACGGTGTGATGAGGGCTGCTGCGGTAATGGGTGCCGTTGCAGGCGAGGATGACGTCGATGACTTGCGCCGCCGTAACCGCTCCAGTCGCCAACAGGTTCTTCACCTCGATATCGCCGCGTGACGCATGCAGGTAATCACCTGCTTCGAGGGCTGCGATCACTGCGCGCCTCACTGCTTTGAAGCCTTTTTGCATAGGACATCCCTGTTAATACGAAAATCATCGTACACGCCTGAGGCGAATGCCAGCTTTCCATTGCCTCAGGCGACCAGTGGCGCTCCGATAGCTTCTGCCAGAGCACACACGCGGGATTGACTATGGCTCTGCGGAGCAGCCGCTGACGCGCGGCTGTGTAACCAGCACTTTCACAATGTTTCCCGATGTACCAAGGCAGGTTTTCGATAGGGCACTGGAGGCTGCCCGGGGCGTCGTCACGGCACCTGTGGCCGCCCTCGCCCATTCGCCAAGCAATTGAAATGGAATGCAATGACTAAAGGCCTGTACGATACGCGCCGGCAGCCAGGGCCCTGCCCTGGGAGACGCCTGCGCTGTTCACCATGGAAGCTGTTGTGCCCTGCGGGCCCACTCGCAGGCACGTTGCGTGCTGCCTGGATTCTGAAGGCGATTGGAAGGGAATTAAGGACTACCACTGTGTCAAACGACAAAAGCTATCCGCTCACGCCACACGATGTTTCAAACGTTCTTCCGCCCAGCGGTGCAACGACTACCCAGCCGGCCCAAGGCACCGCAAGAACAGTTGATTATCGAGCGGACATCGACGGGCTGCGCGCGATTGCCGTTCTGCTGGTGCTGGTCTTCCATGGCGGGCTCACGCTGTTCCCGTCGGGGTTCATCGGCGTCGATATCTTCTTCGTCATTTCCGGCTACCTGACCTCGTCGATCATCCTCAGGTCCATGGAAAAGGGCACGTTCACGTTCTCCGGGTTCTACGCGCGACGGATCTGGCGGCTTCAGCCAGCAGTGCTGGCCCTGCTGGTCGGTACCCTGGCCGTGGCCACCGTCCTGTACCTGCCCTATGACTATGTCAATTTCCTGAAGAGCGAAAAGTACACAAGCCTGCTGCTGTCAAACCAGTACTTCGGCAAGGCAACGGGCGGCTATGCGACGGCGGACGCCGCGACCCTGCTGCTCATGCACACCTGGTCGCTGGCCATCGAGTGGCAATGGTACATCGTGCTGCCGCTGGGGCTGTGGCTGCTGAACCGCTCGCTGAGCAAACGCCAGCTGGGCTATGCCTGTGTACTGTTGACGCTGCTGTCGTTCGGCGCCGCACTGTACATTTCCAAGGCTTTCTATGGGCATGGCTACTACTTCTTCACAGCGCGCATCTTCGAACTGATGATCGGTTCCTGCGTCGCCGTGCTGGGCAACGGCAGAAAACAGCCTGGCAAGGTCATGGCCTCGGCCATCGCACTGGTTGCGATGCTGGTCATCGTCCTGACCGCCCTGCAGGTCATCCCAGTGGCGAGCTACCCGGACCACCACGCGCTGCTGGTCTGCCTGGCCACCGCCGCACTGCTGTTCGTCGGCCCCTCCAGCATCACCTCCAGGTTGCTGTCGTCCAGGCCTGTGGTATTGATCGGGTTGATCTCGTACTCGCTGTACCTGTGGCACTGGCCGATCATCGCCACCGTCAACTACCTGGGCATGGAAAAGACCCCAACGGTCATCGCCAGCTACTTCGCCCTCACCTTCGCCCTGGCCACGCTGTCCTACCTGCTGGTGGAAAAACCACTGCGCCACTCGCGCCTGGGCTTCACCAAGACCCTGGTGCTGATGCTGATCGTACCGGCCATCGGCCTGTCGGCACTGCATGCCGCCGGGAAGAAGGCCGACGGCTGGCCCGCCCGCTTCGACTACGGTACCAACGGCGTCCTGACCCGCCTCAAGGCCGCCGAAGTGCCTCACCGTGAAAAATGCCTGGAAGGTGCCCGTGATGGCTCGGACGAGCGTTGCGCCATGGGTGACGTGCAGTCGCCAACCAAGGCGCTGCTGATCGGCGACTCGTTCTCCAACCAGGAGTGGGGTTTCATCGATACCCTGGCCAAGGACGCGAACATCTCGGTCATGGCGCAATCCTTCTCCGCTTGCCTGACCTTGCCTGGCGTCTACCTCTACGACTGGTACAAGTTCAAGGAGCTGTACGTTACCTGCCACGCGGCCAGCGCCGACTATTACCAACTGATCAAGCAGAATCAGTACAAGTACGTGATGCTCGGCCAGATCTGGGAGAACTACGTGAACACCGACAGGGTGGTCAACTCCCTGGAGGACGAGCGTACCGAGGCGCTCTCCAACCAACGCCTCAAGGCCGCACTGCTTGAAGGGCTGCAGGTCATCCGTGAGGCCGGTGCCATTCCGGTAATCGTCAAGGCCAACATGCTCATGCCGGCCGACGTCAACAACTGCGTGTACCGCAACATCAAAATGCGTGGGATGTTCGGCGTCGCGACCGAAAGCGCGCATTGCAACCAGCAACCTTGGGATGGCGTTGAAGAGCCCAAGCTCACCGCACTGTTCAAGGCCGCGCAGGAGGCGTATCCAGAGTTGATCATCATTGATCCGAAGGATGCCCAGTGCCGGGACGGCGCCTGCCTGATGGCCATCGACGGGGTGCCGGTGTACCGCGATATCGGTCATATCACCGATTACGCCTCGTACTGGTTTGGCCAGCAGTACCTGCAGCACAAGGGCAACCCCTTCCTGCAACCTGCCCGGCAATAACCGGCCAGCAGGGCCAGCGCAAGGCTGGCCCTGCAACCTCGTGATGGGCGCAACGGGTCACCAGCGCAACAGTCGCGGGCCGATAGCCGCCCCAAAAAGTGTCGGCAACAGCATCCCCAACACATACCAGAGCCCCCAGAACGGCACGCCCATCTCCGGGCAATGCAGGCAGTAGGCCAGGGTTGCCGTCGAACCAGCCAGCAATCCGCCAGCCGCTCCCGCCTGGCGCAGGCGGGTTGGCGCCAGGCCGCGCAAGGCCCAGAACACAGCGATCAGGCAAGGTAGCGATAGCAAGGCAATGTTCAAGGCACAGGTGCGCCAGGTGCGGCCCAGGACAAGGTCGGCGCGGGCTTCGACAGGGGTACCGAGCAGACTGATCGCCGCGCCCAGCCAGACCAGCACCAAGGGCAGGCCAAGCAGCCCCCACAAGGCACCGCCCTTCACACCCGGCCGGGCCAGCCGCTGGGTCAACCACAACCCGAGCAGCGCCAGGCTGGCGGGCAGTGCAACCTTGGCCCAGAACAGTGGCGTGCGGATGACCTCGCCCAGGTCGCTGCGTACACCGTAGATGGCCGCTGTCATCAGCACCGCGCCGAGCAAGCCACCAAGCAGTGCAACACCCAGGCGCTTGGCCGACACGTGCCGGTCCACCGGGCCCTCGTGGCGGGCCAGCAGGTCAATCCAGTCATTGGTGTTCATGGTTACTCCTGCCTCCAATCAACCTGGCCAAGGCTTTCAGCCCTCGATGTATGCCCACCTTGACCGCCGAACTGGAGAGACCGGTGAGGCGTGCTGCTTCCTCCACCGACAACCCCTGCAACTTGACGTGCACGATGGGCAGGCGCTGACGTGCCGGCAATTGCTCGAGCAAGCGCTCAAGGTCCAGGCTGGCCTCGGCCGGCTCCGCACCGGTGCCGGCGAACAGGTCGGTGTCATCGTCCAGCGGCTCGTTGCGTGCCTCGTGGCGGGCGAAGCTGCGCAGATGATCGGCCAGCTTGTAGCGGGCTATCGCCTGCACCCAGGCGGTCAAAGGCTGCTGCGCCTGGTAGGTATGACGCGCGTTGTGCACCGCCAGCAGCACTTCCTGCACCAGGTCCTCGACCTCACTGGGGCGCCTGGCCAGGCGCCGCTGCAAAAAGCCACGCACATGCAACGCCAGAGCCGCCAGAAAATCGCGGTATGCCACTGCATCGCCCGAGAGCCCGCGCAGCAGCAAAGCCTGCAACTGCAACTCGCGCGCATTGAGCACTGCCTGAGGATTAGTTCGTTGCATTGGCCGCCTGGGTTACACCCTCGCCGCGTTTCTTTTTATCGGCCCCCTGTCGCACACCCCTGCCGTGCGAACGTCGGCCTGCCTCAATAAGGTAGGTGGCCTGCGCACATTGCGAGAAATATTTTGTAGTGGCTGTAACCCGAAGGACGAGTGCGGCGAACTAGTCCATGAGCCGCCGGTATTTCGCCACGGCCCCATCCTTTGGAGACTCGCCATGAAAGCTTTCGCCCTCACCACTGCCGCCCTTGCCCTCGCCTCGCTGGCAAGTGTCGCCATGGCCGCGGAAACCGCCCAACCCGCCGGCACCGGTGCCGCCATGGAAAAATGCTACGGCGTTGCAATGGCCGGCAAGAACGACTGCAAGGCTGGCGCCGGCACCACCTGCGCCGGCAGTGCCAAAAAAGACTATGACGGCATGCACTGGAAGAACGTCCCGGCCGGCTCCTGCACCTCGATCAAGACGCCCAACGGCATGGGCTCGCTGACCCCGATCAAGTCCTGAGTACAGGAGGCCGACCATGAACGGCAACACGCGGCTGGGCGCCGGGCTCGGGCTCAAGGCCGAGCACTACGCTCAGGCCTTGGCCCACCGCGCCGATGGGCTGTGGTTCGAAGTCCACCCGGAAAACTACATGGTCGGCGGCCCACGGCTCGCCTGGCTTACGCGCATCGCCGAGCAGCATCCGCTGTCGCTGCACGGCGTTGCGCTGTCACTGGCAGCCGATGCTGAACCGGATGCCGCGCACCTAGGGCGTTTGCGCGCCTTGATCGACCAGGTGCGCCCGGCGCTGGTGTCCGAACACCTGGCCTGGTCGACCTGGCGCGGCCAGTACCACCCCGACCTGCTGCCCTTCCCCC
This sequence comes from Pseudomonas sp. TWI923, assembly GCF_039673365.1. Classification (NCBI taxonomy): domain Bacteria; kingdom Pseudomonadati; phylum Pseudomonadota; class Gammaproteobacteria; order Pseudomonadales; family Pseudomonadaceae; genus Pseudomonas; species Pseudomonas sp. TWI923. The sequence continues at coordinate 107,171 of NZ_JBDJLM010000008.1, forward strand.
GCAGCAGCGAGGCACTGGGGCGAATCGCCGACAACATCCAGCGCAGCCAGGAGGCCCTGGGGCGGCGCCTTTCCATCGAGAACCCCAGCCACTACCTGCAGTTGCAGGGGCATGACTGGGACGAGATCGATTTCCTCGCCGAGCTGGTCCGGCGTACCGGCTGCGGCTTGCTGCTGGACGTCAACAATGTGCACGTCAGCGCACACAACCTGGGTTTCGACGCCACCGACTACCTCCATCGGTTCCCGGCCCACGCCGTGACCGAGGTGCACCTGGCGGGGTACAGCCACGACGACCAGGGCGCGCTGCTGATCGATTCCCATGACGACAGCATCGCCGAACCGGTCTGGGCGCTTTACCAAGGGTTGATCGAGCGCATCGGACCACGCCCGACCTTGATCGAACGTGACGGCAAGCTTCCCCCCTTCAACGAGCTGCTCGCCGAGCGCGACCGGGCCCAGGCAACGCTGGAACAAACTGGAGGCTTGTCATGAATCCCTCTTTGCGCCAGTTCCAGGACGCGTTCGTCGACGCGCTGCAAGGGCGGCCGGCGCCACAACTGGCGGTGCTGACCGAGCAGCCGGCGTTTGCGGTGTACCGCAACACCGTGCTGGCTGGCTGCGTCGATGCCCTGCGCGCCAACTTCCCCAGTGTCGAGCAACTGGTCGGCCCAGCCTGGATGGGTGATGCGGCGGCAGCCTATGCGCGGCAGTCACCGCCCAGCGATACCCGGCTGATTCACTACGGCGCAACCTTTGCGGCCTTTCTCGAAGCGACGCAGGCGCAGCACGGCCTGCCTTACCTGGCCGATGTGGCGCGCCTGGACCGCTTGTGGAACGAGGCCTTCAGCGAGCCCTGCGATCCCTGCCTGGACCTCGCCGAACTGGCCGGCATGACCGCCGGCGACCTGGCATACAGCCATCTGCGCCCGCGCGCCAGCGTACGTTGGTACTGGTTCGCGCACCATCCGGCGTACAGCCTGTGGCGCTGCAGCCGCGAACAGTTGGCCTGGCCGCAGGAGCAGCCCTGGGTCGCCGAAGGTGTGCTGCTGAGCGGCGATGCCGACGGCGTGCGCCATCACCCCCTGGAACACGGTGGCTGCGCCTTTCTCCAGGCCTGTGCCGGCGGGCTGACGCTGGACCAGGCGTCGCAGCTCGCGCTGCAAGCCCAACCCGACCTGGACTTCACCGACCTGCTCGGCCGGCTGTTGCAAGTCCGGGCTTTTCGTCCACTCACATTCGCCTGAAGGAGCTGCCATGGACATCACCCACACCAGCGGGCCGGCCAACAGCCTGCGCCATCACTGGAACCGACTTGCCGAGCGCCTGCAACAGCTGCTGAGCGACAACCTGTTGTGCCTGGTGGCCCGGTTCGGCATCGCCTCGGTGTTTTTCCTGTCCGGGCGCACCAAGGTCGAAGGTCTGCTGACCATCACCCCCGGCACCTACGAGCTGTTCCGCAGCGAATACGCCCTGCCACTGCTCTCACCCTGGCTGGCGGCGCACCTGGCCGCCTATGCCGAGCACCTGTTCCCGCTGCTGCTGGTACTCGGCCTGCTGACCCGGTTGTCGGCCATGGCCTTGCTCGGCATGACCACGGTCATCGAAGTGTTCGTCTACCCCGATGCGTGGCCCACTCACCTGACCTGGGCCGGACTGCTGTTGTTGCTGATCGCCCGAGGGGCCGGGGCCTTTTCGCTGGACCGCTTGCTCAAGCTGCGTTGATGCCTCGCAGAAGCCTGTAGGAGCGGCCTTGCCGGGGCGCCGGACCGGACGGAAAGGGCTGCGCAGCAGCCCCGGCAATCTTGAGCCAGACTCAAGATCCGGGGGCCGCGCTGCGGCCCTTTCCGGCCGGTCCGGCGCCCCGGCAAGGCCGCTCCTACAGGGGATCGCACTCAACCCACCTGCCCTTGTGGCCGTGCACCTGCAGCGCGGCGCCGAGGAACACCAGCGCACGCTGGAACAGCGGGTGACATTCGTTCAGAGGGAGCTGGTCGAGCTCGGCCCAGAAAAACTCGAACACATGACCATGGTCATCGAGCGTCTGATGGGCCCATTGCTCAGGTAGCGGCTCCTTCACTTCACACAGCTGGAACGACCAGACCTGCCCCTGGTGGCCGGCATCCCAACACCCCAGGTCAGCCTTGATCAGCGCACCGCTGATCCCGGATTCCTCGCACAACTCACGCACGGCTGCCGCACCCGGCGCTTCGCCCTTTTCGATGCTGCCCTTGACCAACTGCACACCCGCCAGAGGATGGCGGAACAGCAGCAGCCGGGGATACGGCGAGGATGACAGCACCACTGCACAGGCTTTGTTGGGGAGCATGACGGTTTCCTTGTCGGCGCTTGCGGCCGGCGATCATACGCCGTGGGCCGGCCCCTTCCGAGCAGCAAAGGCTCAAAGACCACCAATACGCTGCAACTCGCGCTTGAGCGCCTCGGGTTCCAGCGCGGCGAACGGCAACGCGAAGAACGCCATGCATCGCCGCTCGATATGAGCCAGGGTGGCCTGGAAGGCGGCATCGATCGCCGCCTCGTCACCCACCACCTCGGAGGGATCCTCCAGCCCCCAGTGGGCCTTCAGCGCCGGGCCGAAGTACACCGGGCAGGCCTCACCCGCCGCCTTGTCGCAGACGGTGATGACGATGTCCGGCGGGTTGTCGGCAAAGGCATCGTTACCCTTGCTGCTCAGGCCGGCGATGGCGATGCCGGCCTGCTGCAGGGTCGCCAGGCTGCGCGGCAGCACCTGGCCCTTGGGAAAACTGCCGGCGCTCACCGCCTGGAAGCCTTGCGGCGCCAGGTGGTTGAACACCGCTTCACTGAGGATGCTGCGGCAACTGTTGGCCGTGCACATGAACAGGACTCGCATGAAAGCTCCTTCGCAGGGTGGTGGGTGTCACAGGCTCAGGCGCAGCGCCAGGGCCGACAGGGTGATCAGCAGTACCGGCAAAGTCAGCACAAGGCCGACCTTGAAGTAGTAACCCCAGCTGATGCGCATGCCTTTGCGCGCCAGCACGTGCAGCCACAGCAGCGTGGCCAGGCTGCCGATGGGGGTGATCTTCGGCCCGAGGTCGCAGCCGATGACGTTGGCGTAGATCATCGCCTCGCGCACCAGGCCCTCGGCACCGCTGGCCTGGATCGACAGCGCCCCGATCAGCACGCTGGGCAGGTTGTTCATCACCGACGACAGCAGCGCCGCGAGCAGGCCGGTGCCCAGGGTGGCGCTCCACAGGCCGTGGGCGGCGAGCTGATCGAGCAGCCGGGCCAGCAGGTCGGTAAGGCCGGCGTTCTTCAGCCCGTACACCACCAAGTACATGCCCAGGGAGAAGATCACCACCTGCCAGGGCGCCTCGCGCAGTACCCGGCGGGTGGAGATGCGGTGGCCACGGGCGGCGACCGCGAACAGCAGCGCCGCGCACACGCTCGCCACCACGCTGACCGGGATGCCCAGCGGCTCCAGGGCGAACAGGCCGACCAGCAGCAACAGCAGCGTCGCCCCACCGACGGCGAAGGTGGCCGGGTCACGTATCGCCGAGCTCGGCGCCGGCAAGGTGTCGGCCGGGTAGTGCTGTGGCAGGTCACGGCGGAAGAACAGCCACAACACCAGCAAGGTGGCGCCAATGCTGGCCAGGTTCACCGGCACCATCACCGCGGCGTAGTCGGCGAAACCCAGGCCGAAGTAGTCGGCCGAGACAATGTTCACCAGGTTCGACACAACCAGCGGCAGGCTGGCCGTATCGGCAATGAAACCGGCGGCCATGACGAACGCCAGGGTAGTTGCAGGGGAAAACCGCAGCGCGATCAGCATCGACATGACGATGGGGGTGAGGATCAGCGCCGCACCATCGTTGGCGAACAGCGCCGAAACGGCGGCGCCAAGCAGGATGCAAAAGGCGAACAGGCGATGAACACTGCCCCTCGCCCAACGCGCCACATGCAGGGCTGCCCACTCGAAGAAGCCCGCCTCGTCCAGCAGCAGGCTGATGATGATGATCGCGATGAAGGTGGCGGTGGCATTCCAGACGATGGCCCACACCACAGGGATGTCCTGCAGCGAGACCGCGCCCACGGCCAGGGCGATGATCGCGCCCAGCGTGGCGCTCCAGCCAACGCCAAGGCCCCTGGGCTGCCAGATGACCAGGGTGAGGGTGAAAACGAAGACGGCAACGGCGACCAGCATGGGGGCCTCGCTTGGCAGGTGTTCAGCAGCAGGCGGCAGTGCGCACCGGGCGCTCTTGCATGTTCTGCAGGCGTGTGGCGTTGGCCTGCAGCCACGTGGCATTGGCCTGCAGCGTCAGCTGCAGCACCTCGTGCACCCAGGCAGGCAATTGCGGATTGAGACGGTAGTACACCCATTGGCCCTGGCGGCGATCCAGCAGCAGGCCGCTGCTGCGCAACTGGGCGAGGTGGCGGCTGATCTTGGGCTGGCTGTCGTCCAGGGCGCACATCAGTTCGCAGACGCACAGCTCGCCCAGTTGGGCGATCAGCAAGGTGGCGCGAGCGCGGGTCTCGTCCGCCAGGCTCTTGAAGAGCTCGGGTGGGGTGATCATGGCAAAACCTTTGAGCAGTGTGCGATCGAAGAGCTGGGGCTGACGGCGGATGCCGGGGTGGCTGCTTGATTCTTTTTTGACGCTGCCGGCCCTTTCGCGGGTAAACCCGCTCCCACAGGCTCACCACAATGTTGGAAGGTTGTGGTGAACCTGTGGGAGCGGGTTTACCCGCGAAGGGGCAATACATATGGAGATGCGAATATACGGATTTCCATATACAAAACACAGCCCTGTGACCGTAATTTTTCGAATTCGGCCAGCCACCAGGTGCTGCGTGCTGCAGCCATTGCGACTGCGGCGCGCAGCACAGCCGTGCCATCACTCCAGGGTGGCGGTCAGCTCCGGGTTGCCAAAGCCTTGCAAGGTTGCGTTGGACTTGTCGAAGTAGGCGCGCCAGAAGGTTTCCAGGTTCTGGATCATCTTGCCGCTGCGGTAGCCGTTCTTGGCCGTGGTCGGCACGAACGCCGCGCCGTGCACATAGATGCGCGCACCGCCGAAATCGGCCAGCAGGTTCTGCTTCTGCACTTTGGCCAGCTCGACGTTGGGGTCGATCTGGCGGATGCCGTTGGCCTGGTAGAAGCTGCCGAAGTCGCTGTATTCGAGCATGTCCGACATCACCAGGATGACGTGCTCGTTGACGTTTTCGGCCTTCTGCAGGTCTTCGCCGACCGCCTTGAGGCTGAACAGGATCTCGCTGCGCGGAATGTCCGAGCTGGACTTGCCCATGACCCCGGCGAACGCCTTGCCGAAACGCTGGTACAGCAGCGCCGACTGGCCTTTGAGGCAGTTGTCCAGCTTGCGTGCCGACATCATCGGCACATTGCCCAGCACCGCCTCGTCGAGGGGCTTTTCCAGCTCTGCGGCGTATTGCAGGCGCGTGTAGTGCCCGTCCAGGTAGGCGCTGAACGAGTACAGGCGCAGCTTGTCGCCCGGCTGCAGGAAGCGCTTGATGTGCCCCCATGCAGTGCGTTGCAGGTCAGTGGTCAAGGGCGTGGTCTGGTCGACCACGACGGTGAGCAGGCGCCCCGAGGGGGCGCTGCGGAACTCGTCGACCCGGGCCTGGGTGTAGCAGCTTGGCAGGTCATTGCGCTCGGCCGCCATCAGGGCGCTCGGCGCAAGGATCAGGGCAAGCAGCAGGCGCTTGAGTTTCATCGTACCTCCGAAGGGGGTGTGCCCGGGCCGAGGCGCTAGCGCTATGGGCAACGCCTCGGCGGGCGGTGAGTCCGGTCAGGCCGGCTGGCTGTTGGGCTTGTCCAGCATCTGCAGGCGGCGGGCACGCTTGAGCGTGTCGAGCTCGGCCCCCAGGCGCTGTGCCACGTAGGCCAGGTCGTCCTCGTGGAACTCGGTCAGGTCACCGTACTGGTGCGGGTCGAACCCGCCGACGGCAGGTGCGGGCGCTGGCGCGGCGGCTACCACCGGTTGAACAGGTGCGGGTGCCGGGGCAACCGCCTCGACCGGCGCAGGCGCGACCGCCACTTCCACCACCGGTGCCGGCGCAGGGGCTGGCGCGACGGTCACGGTGACCGGTGCGGTAGTGGTCACCGCCACCGCTGGTTGGCTGACATCCACGCTGAACATGGTCACCAGGCCATTGAAGGCATCGCGGTACTGCTGCAGCTGCGGGTCGTTCATCTGGGCGATGCGTGGGCGTGCAACCCGGATGATCTCCTGGATGCGCGCGTTGTCATCGGCGGCGATGGCGGCCTTGAGGTCTTCGGTAGCCTTGATGATGTAAGCCTCCACCACCTTGAGGCTTTCATTGGCCATGCTGTCGGCGTTCTCTTTCTTGCGGCGGAACGCCCGGCGCGCTTCCTGCTCGGCGATGAATACGCTGAAGGTGCGCTTGGCGTTGTCCTTGCGCAGCTTCTCGCGGTCGTCGCCGCTGACCCGGAACACGCTCAGTTGCAGGGACTGCAGCTTGCCCAGCGAATCCTGGGCGTCGGTGGCGACTTCGCGCGCCTTGGTTTCGTGGTAACGCACAAAATCTGCGGCGCTGGAGAACTTGCGCACCAGGTCCCAGGCGACCCGCGAGTGGGTGCCGGCGAAGCCGAAGCGGTAGGCCAGGAAGGTACTGGTGAGCTGGATGAAGATGAACAGCCCGCTGAGCACGGCGAAGGTCACCAGCGAAGCACGGTGCAGTGCGTCGATCTGATCCTGCGCCGACTTGCCCGCCGCCTCGTTGGCGATACCCTGCATGTCGCTCGGTACCGGGAAGCTGTCGTCAGCGCCAGCCGGGAAGTCATCGGCCGCTTGCGACACCGCCGGCGGATGGGCGATCAACTCGGCTTCCTGGGCGTTGAGAGTTTCGGTGCGCACCCAGAAGGCCGCGATCGCCAGGCCCAGGATGAACACGCCATAGGCCACGACCAGGCCGAAGCGCTTGGCCGGCTTGTCGCCGTTCTTGGGCAGCTTCACCCGATTGAGCATCTGCTGGTAATGCGGCTTGCCATCATCGATGTGGGTATTGTCGAGGGTCACCAGGTGGGTACGCACCATGTCGCCGTCGGCACCCGAGGCGCGCACGCTCTCATAGCCGAGAATCTTCGCTACCACGTTGTTGAGGTAAAGCTGGCGGCCGGCGAACTCGGACAGGAACACGCCGATGATCGAGATCACCAGGCCGATGGCGAAGGCACCGGCGATGGCGGTGTTCGGGGTGGCCAGGGTCAGGGCGAACGGCGCCAGGGCGAAGCCGAAGGCGCTGGCCTCGATCAGCATCAGCACGATGATCAGCAGCCACAGGCTGAAGCCCTTCTCGTGGCGGTTGTCTTCGTCGATCTTGCCCAGGTAGTCCTGGCAGCGACGGAAGTTGGCTTCCGACGGCTGGTGGTTGAGGTAGTAGGTTTCGTAGAGGCGGCACAGCTGCGCCTCGGACTCATAGAAACCGACGGCGTTCGGGCACTCCTGGTCGGCCGCCTCGCGCGAGCCCGGATGCTTCACCCAATGGGCGACACGGCCGAGCCATGGCAGGCCGATACGCAGCTTCATCAGCCAGTAACGGACCTCATACCAGTGGGTGATGATCGGGATCGCCAGGAACAGGGTCGTGACGATCGGCACCACGATGTGCCAGTAAAGCGAAAAGAATGTGCGGATGGCATCTAGCATTGGTTGGTCCTGTTAGCGCGCAAGCTTGGGTTTGAACTGGGCGACGTAGGCGTTGTTCTGTTTGGGGTAGTAGATCTCGCCGGCGACGGCGGAGCCGGCACGCTTGTCGAAGACGATGTCCATGCAGGTGACGGGGGTTTTCTTCTGGTCCACCGCGAAGACCCGATAGAGGATCTGGGTTTCACCTTCGTAGGTGTTGGCCACCGAGCTGTACACCGGGCTCTGCTTCTTCGAGCCGCTGGCGAAGTCGGAGATGAACTGCATCTTCGGCGCCACCGCCACCTGGGCGTTGTCGCGCAGGATGCCCACCGGGCCGACCGTGGCCACATGGCCATTGACCTTGCTGCCCCAGACCTGGCCGTTGAGGCCAGGGAAGAAGTCGTTGGTGCGGTAGTCCTTGAGGGTGGCGCCGGTAGCCAGGTTCTTCACCTCGCCCTCGACCCGCGGCAGGTCGCCCACGCACGAGGTCACCGGCGCGCTGGCGTAGGCCGGGCTGATGACCGAGAAGGTCGAGCTTTTGGGCGTGATGTTCGAGGCCAGTGCCGACTGGGTGCTGGTGACCGGCTCCCCGCCAAAGTCGATGCCGCCCTTGCCATCGAGCTGCACGATGACCGCCGCTGCGGGCTGGTCGGGCAAGGTCGGCGCCTTGTCGTTGTGCACCGGCGCAGGCGCACGGGTGTTTTTTGCCACCGTCACCTTCTTGCTCGGCGCCTGGGCCTTCACCTTCGGTTGCGCCGCCGTGCCATGGGCCAGGTACTTGGCGTTGCTGCGCTCGTCGTTGACCCGCTTGACCAGCACCTGCTCGTTGTCCACCTCGACGAACTCGACGCGGCGGTTCTGCGCGCGCCCGGCGTCACTGGCGTTGTCGGCCAGTGGGCGCGAGGCGCCGGCGCCCTGGTAATAGATGTCCTGCCGGGCGATACCGGCGCTGGCGAGGATATCGCCCACGGCGCGGGCGCGCTGCTCGGACAGGCGCTGGTTCAGCTCGGCGCTGCCGCTGGAGTCGGTGTGCCCGACCACCAGCACTTTCTTGCTCGGTTTGCCGGGTTCGGCCTTGCCACGGTTGCTGGCGAACTCCCGGGCCAGGGCGCTGAGCTTGCGCATGCCATCGGCGGTCAGGGTGGCGGAGCCGGAGGGGAACATCTCCTGCATCTGCACCTGGGCCTCGAGGCCGACCGAGGCCTTCTTGCCGGTGCTGGCATCGACCACCTCGATTTCACGCACCTGCGCCTGCAGCCCTTCCTGGGCGGCGACCGCCTTGAGCCGATCAACTCGCTGCTTATAGGCATAGCCTGCGGCGCAGCCCACTGCCCCGCCGGCCACCGAGCCTGCTGCGATCTGCTTGCCGTTGCCCCCCGCCGCCGCCACGATCGCCCCGCCGATCACGGCACCGGCCAGCGCGCCGGCACCGCAAGCAAAACCATTGGAGTTGTCACCGAGCGTCTTGTCGATGGTGGCGCAACCACTCAATCCGAGCGCGACCGCCGCGGCCAGCGCAGTGGGCCGCATGAAGCTGGAGCCGAACATTTCCCTTCCTCTTTGCTGCCCGCTGCAGCGGGCGTTTTCAGCGTCAGTGCCGGATGCCTGGCCGCCGTGCCCGGCAGCATCCTTGTAAACCCGCTTGAAAAAGGCGCGTGCGCACACCGACAACGGGCCTGCTTGCAGGCTCGCCGGGGCGATAAGGGGGGAGTGGTGACAGGGACTCCATTCCCGCGGGTACGCTGCCTTTCCTGGCGTTTCATGGCTAGGGGCCACTAGTTACTATGAAACTGCCTGTATTACAAGATTTGTCCAAGAAACCGGCGTCAAACTGCCGCAGAGGCGCACCTTGACGCTGGCGATGACAACCCGAGAGCGCCCAGGCCAGCACCTATAATTGCCTGCTACTGGCCCGGCGCCACCGGGCCAGCCAGGCGACTGACTGCTGGAGTACACCGTGAGCCTTCCATGCCGACGCTGTTGGCCATTGCTGGCCCTGGCCCTCGCCTGCCCCGCCCATGCTGCGGTGGACGCCGTCGACAACCAAACGCTGAGCACCCTCCGCGCCCAGGCCGAAGCCGGCGACCCGGCCGCCGCCCAGCGCTACGGCTGCCTGTTCATCGACCAGCCAGGTGTCGAGCCGGATGCCCCCAAGGCCCGCCAGTGGGTGGAACAGGGGCGCAACCTGCCCGCCCTGCTACGCCGCGCCGACGCAGGCGACACCGACGCCATGGTGCAGATCGGCGACACCTACTTCGACACCTGCCTGCACGACAGCTTTGCCCCGTTGGCCATGCCCTGGTACCGCAAGGCGGTGGCCGGCGGCGATATCCGCCGCGCCTGGCGCTTGATGGACGATGCCCGCACGCTGGACGAAAAGCGCCACTGGGCCGAGATTGCCGCCGCCATCGTCACCCTCGAGGGCAAGCCCAGGGACAACCGCTATGGCGGCGAGACGTTTTTCGGCAACCTCGCCGAGCACAGCGGGCAGGATATCCCCTGGGGGCTGCGCCATGCGCCCGGCACCCGCTACCTGAGCCTGCGCCCGGTGCAGGTTCGCCTCAAGCCCGACCCCGCGTCCCCGGCGATCCAGGACATCGGCCGCTGGCACCTGGTGTATGCACGCCCGGCCCAAGCGCCCGGCTGGCTGGCGGTGATTGCAGCCAGCGAAGGCCCCTACCCGGATACCTTGGGCTACCTCAACCCTATCGACACAGCCTCGGTAACGCGTTTTCTCGACCGGCAACCGCAGGTGCGTCCCGACCGCCAGGCGGTGTATGGCCTGGTGGGTTATTTGCGCGAAGCGGACCTGGCCAGCCTCGACCAGCCTGCGCCCCTGCCCTTGCCCACGGTGGGCCTGATGCCCGTACCCTCGCTGTGGCGAGGTATCGGCATCGAGGAAGACCGCCGGTTCATCACCGATTTCAGCCAGCCGCCCTATGACGCCCTGGCGCAGGTGAAAGCCAAAGACGGCAGCTGCAGCGGTGCCGTGGTGGGCACGCCGACCCTGGTGGTCACCGCCGGCCACTGCGTCGACAAGACCGACCGCAAAGGCAAGGTGCAGGTGGTATTCGAACGCTCGGCCGCGCAGAAGGAGGTAATCCCGGCCACCTTGATCAGCTACCAGCACAAGGGTGGCGCGGACTGGGCCCTCCTGCGCCTGCGCAAGGCGCCCGCCACGCCGGTGACGCCGCTGGCCTTCGCCGACAGCTTCGACGCCGCCCGCTCGGCGCAACTGCAAGTCGCCGCCATCGGCTACCCCGGCGACCTGTTCAAGCTGTCCATGGCCAGGCTGGGCTTCGTCGCGCCCTCACTCAAGCAGTGCACCCTGGACATCAGCCGGCACAGCTACAACGCCCAGCAACGGACCATCCTGTTCAACCACTACTGCAACATCTGGTTCGGCGACTCTGGCGGGCCTCTGCTGGTGTGGAACCCCGGCAACGCCCGTTTCGAACTGCTGGGCGTGCACGCCGGCGTGGACGATGGCTTCGAAGGCACCCACCGCAAGACCCTGTTCACCGACAGCCGCTTCAGGGCCTTGATGTACAAGGCCTACCAGCAAGTGGAGGTGCCGTTGCTGGGCAACCGCCAGCAGGCGTTGGACAAGACGGCCTACTTCCGCCCGGCGCAGCAGGCCGACAAGGACAACCCCGGGGTTTCGACGGTGGCACGGGCCTACCGCGAGCGGGTCGAGAGCCTGTATTTCGACCGCTCGACCCTGAGCCTGGCGCTGATCGAAACCCTGCGCCAGCAGGCCGGCCAAGGTCCACGGCGGGATGCCCCCGACAAGCTGGGGTTCTGGACCACGCCGCCGGAGGACGGCTTCAAGGTGATCGGGCCCGTCGATGAAGCCCGCCTGGCTTGCGCAGCCACCTGCAACAAGGCGGTGCTGCGCGCCAGTGGCGCGAGCTTGCGCTATGGCGAGCCGGTCGATTTGCAGCAAATGGCCAGGCGCGACGACACCCTGGTGATGCCGGGCTCGCGGCGTGTCATCGTTGGCGGCGATCTGTTTCACGTGGGGAACGATGGCCGGGTGGACGCCGTTGCCCGGCAGTTCATGAACCTCAAGGCCAGTGGCCCGGGGTTCAATGCGTTCTACCAGAGCCGCTACGGTGAGCCCGCCGAGGCGCTGGCGGCCACGGCTATCGAGCCCACCGCTGAGCTGCACGCCGGGCCGAACTTTGGCAGCGATACACCCACCCGCATTCCCGGCGGCCAGCTGATCACTACGCCCGAGCTGGCCAGCGCACTCGCCGCCGCTAATCCGCCCGTGGTGATTGCTTCGATGGGAGGCAGCATCGGCGTACCGGGTACCCTCGACCTGCATTACTCGGCCGAGGGCGGCAATTTCAGTGACCAGACCCAGCAACGCCTGGCCAAGGACCTCGCTGCGTTGACCCACGGTGACAAGGCACGGGCGCTGGTTTTCTATTGTCATGGTCCCCAGAGCTGGTTGAGCTACAACAGCGCGCTGCGCGCCATTGCCCTGGGCTACCGCCAGGTGTATTGGTACCGCGGCGGGATGAAGGCGTGGGTCAGGTCGGGGGCGCCGCTGGACTGGATGTGACAGGCCCATCACCCCGACCGAATGCAACCACTCAACCTCAAGGCCATACCATGAACCGAAAAGCACGACGTGCTGCGATGCTTGCCAGCCTGGCCGATGCCCCGGTGCCCGTGCGCAGGTTCGACGCTGACTGCATGACGCTGATACCCGAGTGCCGGTCGATCATCGACGCCCTTTCGCTCGTAGAAAACGGCGGCGCGCAATGGGCGCATCGCGCCGTCACGTTATGGTTCGATGGCCCGGCACCTGCGTGGGTGCTGCTCTACCAGTTCCCGGACATGGCCCCGTACTTCGACTTCGCGTATAGCAGCAGGCAACCGCCGCAACAGGCCTTGGCCGCGTTACTGGCCAGTTACCCCCAGTGCAAACTGCTCGATTGGTCCCCCGGCCATCTTGTATGCCTTGAAGCGGTCGAGATGACCCTCGAAGCGCAGGCCGAGATGATCGGCGACTTTGCCGAAACGGTCTGGGCGCTGCGCGACCCGGTGATCACGGTTTCCTACGAAGTACGAGGCAGGGCGTGAGGGGCCTGCGCTTGGCGCTTTCTTGCTAAACTCGCGCCTCTCGACGCCAATCGCCACGGATGCCACTTTTTGTCATGAGACGCCTGCTCACGCCTCTGCTGTTTACCTGCCTCAGCCTCCAGGCGCACGCCCAACCCGCAACGCTGCTTCCCGGTGAAGCGGAGTATCGGCAAGCGGCGCCGATCCTCGACGAGATTGACCGCAGAATGATGGAACTGGTGAATCGACGCGGGCCAGACGGCCGAATGAATGAAGCGTCCAGGCAGGCGTTCGTCGATTACACACAGCAGCATCTACCCAGCGCCAATACGCTGCTGGAGGCCGCCATCGCTGCCGGTAACCCGGCCGCTGAGTATCGCTTGGCGCAGTTGCTCGGTGTCTTGGACGGCCAGGGGCAGCGTGCCGAGATATGCAGGTTGTTCAAATCGAGCCTCAAACGCGGCTTCACGCCTGCGGCGCTGCAAATGCGCGTGAACTGCCTGAGCGATATCGATACGCCCGAGTACATTGCGCAGGTCAAGGCCTTGCCGGAAATGCCCGGGCCTTATGCGCGCTACTATCCGCAGCCGACCATCCTTGAGTACTGCTCGCAGGCTCGGCCAATGCCCACCGTGGTAATGCAACTTGATGAACCGGCCTTCAGGGCGAATCTGTATTTCGCCATGCGCGATGTGCTGGTTGATTCAGGCGCCAAAGACAAAAACGTGAAGTTTGCGTATCAGTTTAAAGCCCTCGAGTACGGTTGCCCGCGGGTTCAGGGGTGGCTGGACAGGCAGATTTGACCGCTTGGCGCCGGTGAATCAGCCTGCGGCGGCCCGCACCGTGCAGCAACTCACCGTGACCCCACCGTCCACAACTGCTCGATCCGCGTGGTATAGGACGGGCTCATCATCGCCCGGCGCATCCCCCACTCGGGCGTTGCGGGCACGCTGCCGGCCCTGAGCGTCCCCCGCCCATAGCGCCCGTTGACCTCGTCCAGTACCGACATCAGCCGGCCACTGGCCAACGGCTGGCCCTGGGCGAACAGGTCATCGCTGAACTCCCCCGGCTGGCGCAGATCCAGCAGCAACACCTCGGCCTTGCTGTAGCGGTAACCGGCCTGGTAGATCCGCGCCACCGCCTCGGTCGCCATCCGCGTCAGCAGCAAGGTGTCGTCTGTAGGGTATGGCAGCTCCACCAGCACGCCCTGCACGTGGTGGCGTTCATCGGGGTTGAACAGCCCGGTGCGGATGCTCACCCGCATGCGCTTGCACAGCGAGCCCTGGGCCCGCAGCTTCTCGGCGGCGCGCCCGGTGTAAGTGGCCACCGCCTGCTTGATCGGCGCCAGCTCGGTGAGGCGCTTGCCGAACATCCGGCTGCAACAGATCTCCTGCTTCGGCGGGTCGGTTTCTTCCAGCGCCAGGCACGGCGTGCCGGTGAGCTCCCGGGCGGTCTTCTCGACCACCACGCTGAATTTTTCGCGCAGCAGCCGCGGGTCTGCCAGGGCCAGGTCCATCGCCTTGCGGATGCCCAGCTCGGCCAGGTGCGCGGTCATGCGCTTGCCGATCCCCCACACCTCCTCCACCCCGGTATTGCGCAGCACCCAGTCGCGCTTGAACGGCTCGCAGATGTCCACCACCCCGCCGGTTTGCGCCTGCAAGCGCTTGGCCATGTGGTTGGCGAGCTTGGCCAGGGTCTTGGTGCGGGCGATGCCCACCCCCACTGGGATGCCGGTGCAGCGCAGCACCCGAGCGCGGATATCGCGGCCGAACTGGGTGAGGTTGCCCGGGATGCCGGTGAAGTCGGCAAAGCATTCGTCGATGGAATACACCTGCGCCGCCGGCACCATCGACTCGATTAAGCCCATCACCCGCTCGCTCATGTCGCCGTACAGCGCGTAGTTGGACGAGAACGCCAGCACCCCGTGCCGGCGCAGCTTGTCGCGGATCTGGAAGTACGGCTCGCCCATTCGCGCATAGGCCTTGGCCTCGGCACTGCGGGCGATCACGCAGCCGTCGTTGTTGCTCAGCACCACGATCGGCGTGCGCGCAAGGTCGGGGCGGAACACCCGCTCGCAGCTGGCGTAGAAGCTGTTGCAGTCGATCAGCGCGAACACCGGCTCAGGCATTGGGGTCATGGCTGCGCACACTGAAGGTCACCACGCCCCAGATCGCCAGCTCGTCGCCTTCGAGGATGTAGCGCGGCGGGTAGCGCGGGTTCTCCGAGCGCAGCGCCACCTCGCCACCGACCCGATGCAGGCGCTTGCACAGCGGCTCGCCGTTGACCGCCGCGATGACGATATGCCCATGGCGCGCCTCCAGGGCGCGGTCGACGATCACCAGGTCACCGTCGAAGATCCCGGCGCCCTGCATGCTGTCGCCGTCTATCCTGACCAGGTACATGTGCGGCGCACGCAGGTTGAACAAGTCGTCCAGTGACAGCGGTTGCTCCATATGGTCTGCCGCCGGTGACGGGAAGCCCGCCGGTACGCGAAACAGGTAGCGTGGGAGCGAAGCACTCCCACACGCGATCGGGCCGAGGATGGCGGTCATGACGCAGCCTTGAAATAAACTGTATGTATATACAGTTAATGGTGATTCCAGGCGCCGGTCAATTTCGGCGTAGGAAATTTCGACAAATGGAAACCCCGGCGCATATCCCGGACTCAAGAGGTCAACGTAGGAGCGGGCTTGCCCCGCGATCACCGGCAAAGCCGGTGCCATGCGCCCCATAACCGACAGCCCCAAGAATGGAGGCCCCATGTGCGGACGCTTCGCCCAATACCAAGGCCTGGCCGACTACCTGCGTGAACTGCAGGCCGAGCAGGACGTGGTCAGCGGCTACGACAACCATCCCATCGCCCGCTACAACGTGGCCCCCGGCAGCCGCGTGCTGGTGCTGCACAACGCCGAAGACGGCTTGCGCATCGACCCCTGCCACTGGGGTTGGGCGCCGTTCTGGGCCAAGGACAAACGCCCCGCGCCGATCAATGCCCGGGTCGAGACCGTGACCACTGGCAAGTTTTTCAAGGCCCTGTGGCCCCAGGGCCGGGCGCTGGTGATGGCGGATGGGTGGTATGAGTGGGTGGCCGATCCGTTGGACCCGAAGCGCAAGCAGCCGTATTTCATCCGCCTGAAAAGTGGCGCGCCGATGTTCATGGCGGCGCTGGCCGAGGTGCGGCCGGGGTTGGAGGCGAACGAGGGGGATGGGTTTGTGATCATCACTGCGGCCAGTGATGCGGGGATGGTGGATATTCATGATCGGCGGCCGCTGGTGCTGGGGGCGGAGCATGCGCGGATGTGGATTGATCCGGAGTTGACGGCTGTTGAGGCTGAGCGGGTGGCCAGGGAGCAGTGTTTGCCGGTGGAGGCGTTTGAGTGGTTTGCGGTGGGGCGCCAGGTGGGGAATGTGCGCAATGAGGGGGCGGAGTTGATCCTACCGCTGCCGAGGGTGTCAGAAATTTTGTGTTCGGGCATACCATGAGTAAGAGGTGCATGTATGCCAACCAGAAAGAAACCGCTTCGAGAGTTACCGAAGGTCCCGAAAGAGCTGCTTGAACAGTTTTCCGCGACCCCACTGATGACCGCAGAGGCTATCGAAGAGGCCTCTGCCGCCTTCAAGAAAGCACTGATCGAGCGAGCCCTGAACGCCGAACTTGGTCATCACCTGGGCTATCCGCCGGGCGCGCAGCGCCCAGAGGATGAGACCAACCAGCGCAATGGCACGAGTGGCAAGACTGTACTGACAGGCGATGGCCCGTTACGGCTGGATATCCCTCGGGACCGTGACGGCAGTTTTTCGCCCATTCTGATCCCCAAGCATGAGCGCCGTTACACCGGATTCGATGACAAAATCATCGCCATGTACGCCCGTGGAAT